>NZ_JVLX01000054.1:0-31558 GCF_001070815.1 Streptococcus pseudopneumoniae
CTTCGTCAGTTCTATCCACAACCTCAAAACAGTGTTTTGAGCAACCTGCGGCTAACTTCCTAGTTTGCTCTTTGATTTTTATTGAGTATAAGCAGGCAAATCACTTTTGAAGATAAAAAGAAGCAAGCCGAGATTGGCTTGCTTTTTGAGTTTACTTTTTACCTGACTTGTCCATATTCCAGAAGTCTGTCACGGCTCCGCGTGAAGCAGATGATACGATATGGGCGTATTTACCGAGGACACCACGGCTGTAAAGTGGTGGCAAGGTTGTTTCTGCCTTGCGTTTTTCAAGTTCTTCTTCGGATACGGCCATGGAAATTTCTTTGGTATCTTGGTCAACCGTAACGATATCGCCTGTACGGAGGTAGGCAATTGGTCCACCATCCTGAGCTTCAGGAGCGATATGTCCAACAACCAGACCATAAGTACCACCAGAGAAACGACCATCCGTCAAGAGGGCAACCTTGTCTCCTTGACCTTTACCGACGATCATTGATGAAAGTGACAGCATCTCAGGCATACCAGGACCACCCTTAGGTCCAACGAAACGAACAACGACTACATCGCCATCGACGATTTCATCTGTCAGAACAGCCTGGATAGCATCTTCTTCTGAGTCAAAGACCTTAGCTGGTCCAACGTGACGACGCACTTTAACACCTGATACCTTAGCAACAGCACCGTCAGGGGCAAGGTTCCCGTTCAAGATGATAAGCGGACCATCTGCACGTTTTGGATTTTCAAGTGGCATAATGACTTTTTGACCTGGAGTGAGGTCTGCAAAGTCAGCTAAGTTCTCAGCAACAGTCTTACCAGTACATGTGATACGATCTCCGTGAAGGAATCCATTTGCCAAGAGATATCTCATAACCGCAGGGACACCACCGACTTCGTAGAGGTCTTGGAAAACATACTGACCAGATGGTTTTAAGTCGGCCAAGTGAGGCACACGCTCTTGGATCGTATTAAAGTCCTCAAGTGACAAGTCAACATTGGCAGCATGGGCAATGGCAAGCAAGTGAAGAGTGGCGTTTGTAGAACCACCGAGAGCCATAGTCACAGTAATGGCATCTTCAAAGGCTTCACGAGTCAAGATATCTGATGGTTTGAGACCAAGTTCCAACATCTTAACAACAGCACGTCCTGCTGCTTCGATGTCTTCTTTCTTGTCAGCTGATTCAGCTGGGTGAGAGGATGAACCTGGCAAACTCATACCGAGAACTTCAATAGCTGTCGCCATGGTATTAGCAGTGTACATACCACCACAACCACCAGGGCCAGGGCAGGCATTACATTCAAGACGTTTCACATCCTCAGCCGTCATGTCACCGTGATTCCATTTTCCGATACCTTCAAAAACAGAAACCAAGTCGATGTCTTTGCCATCAAGATTTCCCGGTGCAATGGTTCCACCATAGGCGAAAATAGCTGGGATATCCATATTAGCAATAGCAATCATAGAACCAGGCATGTTCTTGTCACAGCCACCGATAGCGACAAAGGCATCGACGTTGTGACCACCCATCGCCGCCTCGATAGAGTCCGCGATGATATCACGAGATGTCAAAGAGAAACGCATACCAGGCGTTCCCATAGCAATCCCGTCCGCTACAGTGATAGTCCCAAACTGCACAGGCCAAGCACCTGCTGATTTGACACCCTCTTTAGCCAATTTCCCGAAATCATGCAAGTGAATGTTACATGGTGTATTTTCCGCCCAGGTCGAAATAACCCCTACAATCGGTGTTTCAAAGTCCTTATCTGTCATACCAGTCGCACGAAGCATGGCACGGTTTGGTGATTTTACCATGCTGTCATAAATGCTACTGCGGTGACGTTTATCTAATTCAGTCATTTGTTCCCTCCCATTTCAGTTTTTACTATTATAGCACATTTTAAAAGTAATGAACAGAAGAAAATTCTTGAATTTTCAGAAAATTCTATACATATATAAACATTTTAAATTAAAAACAACAAAGCGGATCAGGGCACTTTCTGATTACCAGAATATGCTTTTAATCCGCTTGCTTTAAATAACGTAATGTAATTTTTACAGAAGTTCTTTCAGATAAGTGTATTTAACATCTATCTTGCATTATAAAACTCTAGAACTTTCTCTTTTATATTCGATTCACTCAAACCATACTCATTAAGAAGATAATCCATTTTCCCTACTTGACCGAATCTTTCTTGAACACCCATCCGATGAATTTTTGTTATTCCATCATCAGAGAATAATTCACATAAAGCACTGCCAATTCCACCTATCTGATTGTGGTTTTCTACAGTAAATATAGTTTTTCCACTTAATATTGTTTTTATCTGTTCTGGTATCGGTTTGATTCTAAATAAATCTATCACACCTACTGAATAACCTAATTTAGACAGTTCATCCGCAACTCGAATGCTTGGAGCAACCATTATGCCAGAAGCAACTATTACAACATCTTCACCGTGTCTTAACTCAATGTAGCCTTTAGAAAAATCTTCTCCACCTTGATATACAGCCTCTGGAGCTTTTCTAATTGTTCGAATATATTTTAGTCCTTTTAAGTATAATGTCTGGTTCAAGATTTCACGAAATTGGATATCATCAGTTGCTTCGAAAATGATTGATTTAGGAATTAAACGTAACAATCCAATTTCTTCAAATGGCATATGTGTCCCACCATTCATTTCTGCAGTTACTCCTGCATCTGATCCAATCACAGTGGCATCCAATTGTGCGTATCCAAGAGAAATAAATAATTGATCAAATACTCTTCGTGAAGCAAAAGGGCCAAATGTATGAAGATAAGGTCTAAACCCCTGAATAGATAAACCTGCTGCAAGCCCGACCATTTCTGCTTCCATGATTCCAACATTCACATAACGGTCTCCAAAGTCCTTTTCAAGATTATTAGTAGCCATCGAACTTGACAAATCTGCTTCTAAAACTACTATATCAGAATAACTTTGGTTAGCCTCTAGAAGGAAATCTCTATACACATGTCGTAATTCTTTCGTACTTCTCATCATTCTGTTTCCTCCAATTCCTGACTTAATCTTTCTACAACTGAAGTTAACATTTGTCTCTCCTCTACAGTAGGGCGAAGATGATGATTGGATTTCATTTCTTCCAGCTCTCGAACTCCTTGACCTTTAATAGTGTCTAATACAATACACTTAGGGGATGAATTATTTGACTGTTTTAATTGGATAATCCCTTCATAAATTTCTCTAATATCTGAACCATTGACCCTAATGGATTCAAATCCAAATGCTGAGAATTTTTCTACAAAATCACCTGGATTACAAATATCCTTTGTAAAACCATCTAATTGTTTTTTGTTATCGTCTACAAATACAATTAAATTAGATAACTGTTGATGAGAAGCAAACTGTATAGCCTCCCAACATTGTCCCTCATTTAACTCACCATCTCCAACAATAGCATAGGTATAAAAGGGACTTTTTCTTATTCTCTGACCATATGCAAGTCCGGTTGCAACACTAATTCCCTGTCCTAAAGAGCCAGTTGTCATATCTATGCCCGGCGTTAGATTTCTATCAGGATGAGACGGTAATTTGGTTCTATTTGTATTTAAAGAATGTAAGAATTCTTTGTCAAAGAAACCATTCAAATAGAGTGTGCTGTACAAAGCTGGTCCAGCATGTCCCTTGGATAAAACAAAATAATCTCTATCTCGTGACGCAAATATTTCTGGAGTCATCGGCATTATTTCACCATAAAGCACTGCTAAAACTTCTACTATAGACAGACTCCCTCCATAATGGCCGAATCCAAGATGATTCAATGTTCTAAGAGTATTTAATCGGATTTTTGTTGCAAATTTTCTTAACTCATCTTCTCTATTTTCACTTAAAATCATCCCTTATTCCTCCTTTGCAGATGGCTTTTTAATAAAGGATACTCCAAACATAACTGCTAGAATAAGAACAAGACCAATAACAATGCCTGCTTGTGAGCCAAATTGATTCAACATTCCTAAAATAATTCCTGATAGACCAAAATCTGCATCTGAGAAAGTTGACCCTTGGAAACCAAGTCCTCCCAAAACTGGCATTAAAAAGACTGGAAGAAAACTAATTAAAATACCTTGTAAAAATGCTCCAATAGTGGCTCCACGAACACCACCAGATGCATTCCCAATGACACCTGCAGTCGCTCCACAGAAGAAATGAGGCACAACGCCTGGTAAGATGACAACCGTTCCTGAAGCAATCATAATTGCCATACTTACTAAACCACCAACAAAACTAGAGATAAATCCAATTAGGACTGCATTAGGTGCATAAGTATAAACAATCGGACAATCCAAAGCAGGTTTTGAATTAGGTACAAGACGCTCTGAAATACCTTTAAAGGCTGGAACAATTTCACCCAAAATAAGGCGAACACCTGCTAAAATAACAAATACACCTGCTGCAAATTGACCTGCTAATTGTAAAGCATAAACTAGACCACTTGTACCATTACTGATTTCTTTTTCTATATATTCTGACCCTGCAAAGATAGCTACAATAATGTAAATAACTGCCATAGATAAAGTAATGCTAACAGTACTATCACGTAAAAAAGCTAAACTCTTTGGAAATTTAATGTCCTCTGTTGATTTTGATTTGTCACCGATAAGGCTACCAGTAAAACCACTCAACCAATATCCCAAAGAACTGAAATGACCTAAAGCCACCTTGTCATTTCCAGTTAATTGAACCATATATTTTTGCACAAATGCTGGGGAAATACTCATAATAATACCGAGCGCTAATCCACCTAGTAAGATAAGAGGCAAACTTGTAAAGCCAGCAACTGATAAAATGACCGCAATCATACACGCCATATATAGAGTGTGGTGCCCTGTTAAAAAGATATATTTGAATCGAGTAAAACGAGCAATTAAGATATTGAATACCATACCTGCAAACATAATCATTGCAGTAGCTGAGCCATATGTGGTTAAAGCTACAGCTACAATTGCTTCATTATTCGGTACAACTCCAGATAAATGAAAAGCATGTTCAAACATGGTACCAAATGGATTCAAAGAATTTTGTACAATTCCTGCACCACCAGATACAACTAAGAAACCAACAAAGGTCTTAATTCCACCTTTAATAATATCAGGTAATTTCTTCTTCTGAAGAACTAATCCTAAGATTGCAATTAAAGCTACTAAAATAGCTGGTGTACTAACAATATCCAATATGAACTTCATCATGACGCTAGCCTCCTAAATAAGTCCTTTTTCTTCACAAAGTTTAGTAATTAATTCTCGTAGTTCATCCATATCAATAATACTATTTAAGATACGAACATCTCCAAGATGACTAGCTGAATCAGCTAGATCACGACCCACAATCCAAATATCAGCTGCATTTGGATCTGCTCCACCTAAATCATAGTGTTCAACTTCTACATCTGAAACATTCAAATCACTCAATACAGATTCAATATTCATCTGTACCATAAAACTTGAACCTAATCCTGAACCACAAGCTGTACCAATTCTTAACATTATCTAATCCTCCTGTTTAATTATCATTTCAATGTCATCATAGTTTTTTGATGATATTAAAGTTTGAACATGATTTTTATCTCTTAAAATTGTTGTTAAATGTGACAAAGCCTTTAAATGACTCTCATTATCAATGGCTGCAATACAAATCAACAATCTTACCTCCTGTTCTGGATTATCCAATAAATAAATCGGTTCTTCCAAAACTAACATTGACATTCCTATTTCATTCACACCTTCATCTGGCCGAGCGTGAGGAATTGCTACTCCCTTCCCTAAATTAATAAAAGGCCCAAACTCTTCTACTTTTTGAATCATTGCCTCAGGGTAGTTCTCAGTTATCTTATGTTGATCCAAAAGCGGTTTAGCTGCTAAACGAATTGCCTCCTTCCATCCTAATTTTTCCGAACTAACCTGATAAGTTTCTTTTGTAATTAATTCTTCTAACAATGGTAACACTTCCTTTCTGTTCATTTCTTGATAGAGATACCTCTTTAATGCTAATTTTAACTCTAATTCTTGTGTGATTACACTATATCGTCTTACTATGCTAATTATCTGATTAAGCTCAATATCTCGATAACCTGTATCTGGGAAATCTTTTGATACCAATTCAACTAACTGTGTTGTTTGTTCTTCCGTCATCATAACAGAAACTAGATAATTTGGCTTCTCTGTATCCACCTTTATAGTAGAAAAAACCATATCATAGTCACTACTAGTTTTCGCATATAAATCATCAATCTTTGAGGTTCCTATAAACTCAATTTGAGGGAATAATGCTAATAGATTCTCTTTTATCATCAATGAAGAACTAATTCCATTAGGACAGATAATTGCTGCTTTATAACATTTTTGAGGCAAATTGTCTGCTTTCTTTAAATATCCTCCAAAATGGATAACAAAATATGCTGTTTCACTATCAGGTATGGGCTTGTCAATAGCGTCCATCAAGGGAGTCAAAGAATCTTTTACTAGTTCAAATAAATCAGGATAATGTTCTTTAACATGCAACACATATTCATTTGAGCTAGGTAAGCCGAACTTTAATCTATAGTAAGCCGGTATAAGGTGGCGGCGAAGATTTTCTCTCAATACTTCTCTTTGTTTAAAATGTAACAAAGAAATATCTTCCATTCTACTTATAATAGCCTCTGTTAATTGATTAAAGTAAACCGGAGCAACATCTACTTCACCTTCAAAGCAACTTGATAATAAAACTGTGACATAGCGATAATCATCCTCTGAAAATACCGTATCTATAATTCCCAAATCAACTACTGTATCTAATAAAATAGTCGTTATATCTTGAATAATAGGAGATACTAATGTCTCTGAAAGACATACTCTTTCAACATCCCTTTGATACCTACATATAATGAATACTAAACCGAAAAGGCAAACTTTTAATTGATTAACAATAGGTACTATCTGTAGCTTTTCATAATAATCTTTAACTACCTGATCAATCAAATCATAAGTTAATGAATACCCCCAACTGGATAAAACATAATCCAACCCCCAAATCCCTATGGAGGATTCCAGCAACTCACTAACCATTTGAAAAGCTAAACGGTGCTTATTCCACTCTGAACCGTGTAAAGTATAACCTTTTGCTCTACTGTACCCTAGCTCCAAATCATTATCTAACATAATCTTTCTTAATGATTGAATATCAGATAAGGTTGTATTCTTACTTACTTTCAAAAAGTCTTGGTAATGATTATTCGATATAAAATCTAATCGGCAAAAAGTGTAAAGATAGATTAATGCTAAGCGAGTCGACTTTGGTAAAACCAATTCATCCGACTTAATAATATCTGTCAAAGACTGCTTCGTACGATTTGATAAACTATAGCGACCTTGTTTTTTATCCAGCACTATCCCTTTATTAGCTAGATAAGGCACTAAATAATCTATTCCTTCTTTGACTTCCTTTATAGGTAAGCTCACCTTAACAGATAATTCATATAATGATAGCTCACAATGATCCATCAAAGTCATCAAAATAACTAGTGCTCTATAATCAAACATTTCTCTTCCTTTCTAACTACAATTATAGTGTAAAAGTTATAAGAATAAAAGAGTATTTCAGCACAATATAATCTCACCTCCTACAAGTAATTATTGGGCTGAAACTTTTTAGTGATTATTTGTCAACTTTCTATTAATTTTTAAAAACAAAATGATATCATTTAGATATCAAATAACAGAGGTATTCTTATGACTGAAAAACTAATCAATTCAAAACCAAATGGTGTATTAGCATTGATTCTCATTGAGTTGACAATCGTACTTAGTATCTTTATATTTATAATGGGTGTTGGTTCGGAAAACATTTTTGGAATTATTATCGGACCTTTACTAATCGTAATTGCAGCGCTAACTCATGCTGGTTTAAAAGTTGTCAAACCTCATGAGGTTCTGGTTCTGACACTCTTTGGTAACCATACAGGTACCATCAAAGAACCTGGCTTTTACTTTGTCAATTCCTTCAGCGTAGCAGTCAACCCTGCAAACCACACTCGACTTGGACAAAGTGGTGACGTTAGCACGAAATCTCCTTTTTTAGGAGCTAAATCATCAAATGACAATGACTGCTTAGGAAATCCTTGAAGCACGTATCACTTACCTTGCTTATGCTCCAGAAGTTACTACCATTATGCCCGTAAGATGATTGTAGATGGTGCTGTAGGAATGGTTGAAATGGCACTAGAACGGCTCAATGAAGAGGAATTGGTAGAGCTTGACGAAGAACGAAAAGCTGCTATGGCTTCAAATCTCCTAGTCGTCCTCTGTGGCAATCATGATGCACAACCAATTGTCAACACAGGAAGTCTTTACTAAAGATGGTTGAAGCTAAAAAAAAAAAGCAGATCCCCCTTCGACTCTCAACAAAGTTATACGCTGCACTCGCATCATGGGCAGAAGATGACTTTCGTTCAATCAATGGGCAAATCGAATATCTCCTTACAGAATGTGTCAAACAACGGAAGAAAGACGGAAAATACGTATCAGAAACCATTGACGAATCATTTGAGATTGATATTTAACACCTTCTCCTGTCTGCTAGGTCTGACAGGAGAATTTTTTCATCTTTTTTTGTCAAGTAACTTTACTTTACAAAAAAAATGTGTTATCCTAGTATGGTTGATGAAAATCAGTAGATTGAATCGAATATAAATACCTAAAGGAGAAATCAAAATGGCAGTACCTGCACGTCGCACTTCAAAAGCGAAGAAAAACAAACGTCGTACACACTACAAAGTAACAGCTCCATCTGTAAACTTTGACGAAACTACTGGAGATTACTCACGTTCTCACCGTGTATCACTTAAAGGATACTACAAAGGACGTAAAATCGCTAAAGCTGCATCAGCTGAATAATAGAAGGGAGATACCATGCGCGTAAATATTACACTTGAACACAAAGAATCTGGTGAACGCTTGTACCTTACTTCTAAAAACAAACGTAACACTCCAGACCGTCTTCAATTGAAGAAATACTCACCAAAACTTCGCAAACACGTTGTGTTTACAGAAGTTAAGTAAGCATTCAATACGAATCAATACAGAAGAAAAACGCTTGATCAGCGTTTTTTCTTTTTGTTAATTTCACTACATTGTAATAAAAATCAACCGAATGACTACATTTTTGACTACATTTTTTGTGAAATAAATTATATGTTCGGATATATAAAAGAGACAACAGGGTCAAATCTGTTGTCTTTTTCGTTATATCAATGTTTAGATGTCGGATACCTGTTTCTCAGTGACCTAGGTAATAGCTGTTCTGCTTCTCCCTCGTTAAATGTTTGCTCTTCTTCAACTTGTAAAGCTTTTTGAGCTTTTCTATAAGCACTTAGACTTGTCTTAGGTCTATTTTTATAAACACTAGCAGTCTCTTTAGTCAGCTCATCTCTTCTATCTCTAATTTCCTCTATCGTAAAATTATCAAAGTCAACTAATAAAGATATATATTTTTCTCTAATTTCCCATAAAGTATCTGCTGACTTTCTTAAAGCGATCACCTTACCGTCATTATCTGTTTTAAGATTGTAAGTAGATAAACATAATAAAATGATACCCGCTATTGCAGAAAAAAACTTCCACCACACATTATGACCAAACAAAGATGAAAGTGCGGGGCTAACTGTTATTGCAGACGAAATAATAGATATTACTTGTCGAAATTTCGCCCACCATAATATACGAGCTATTTCTTTTTCATCTGTAGTAAAACTATATACTAACTTGGCGTGTTGTTCAACGACTTGCTGCCATAACTTTTGATACATAATATTTTCACTCATAAAAAATCCTCCAAAGGCACATCTATTTTCCCATAAATTTTCACTCTACCTTGATGTACTCCGTATACTTCTACATAATGATTGCCTTTGAAATTAATAGGTTCAACGATCTTATATGTCCTTTTTACAATTTGACCTCTGATTGCATTTCTACTATTGGCTATCGCTCCAACATTTCTAACCTTCCAATACCAATAAATACCAGGAGTATCTTTAACTGAAAAAATTATTTTTGAGTTAGGTTTTATTGGGATTCTAAATTTATGTGAAATGCTACCTTTCCTAAAACCATTGATCTCTAAACTTGATTGGATTTCAATAGTCTTTTCTATAGCAATATCCCATCCCATTTCATCTGCAAATTGCTCAGTATCTATAGCAGTACCTATTGGTTCTCTAGTGCTACGGTTTGATATTGAAACTCTGTCAGTTTGGAAAGCTTTTCCAGATAACAGTTTTGGAAAGTTTTTTCCAAAGACTTTGCTCCAATACTCTTCTGATTTCTGATTATCCCTACAGAAAACAATGGCTGCTTCGCAATTCCTTAGAGCACTCTCTGCCTTATGTTTTATAGCAGTGTCAATCTCAATGCTGTAGCTTCCATCTAGTGAGAGTAGAATATTATTATTTTCGATAAAATTTATTACATACCTGAAAAAATCGCGCGACATCCAATCAAAATATACATATCCAGTCTTAGATTCATCCCAAGTTTCAAAAAATTTATAGCTTAATGAATCTATGGCAATTCCATGCAATCCAACATCGTTTGCATCGTTCCATGCACGTAACATACGACAAAATTTTTTAACAGCATAATTATATTGTTTATTCTGGTCCGTTAATTTATATTGTTCTAGTTTAGGGTCTGTCTCTTCCCAACTACCACCGTCATTAGCATTGGGATATTCATACTTATCTGTACCAGATAATTTAAAAGCTGGTAATACCTCAAAGCGAATGCCGTCAGAGAATTCGATGCTAACAATCTGTCCATCTCCCTTAATAATCGAATTCGAATAGTGCTTCAATAATTTGCTTTTCAGATCCTGAAGCAAGGCACTCTGACCGTTTCCGCTATACTTACCAAATCGATCTTTTTGATTTTCTGGAAGCTCTACAAGTAAGTCTATATCGCTCAAATGTATCGCCGTCCCCCGTCCATATGAACCTACCAATATACTATGTAAAACTTCAGAATTTATATTCCAATAAGCTTTGTTAATTATTTTAGTAATTACTTTTACTCTATTGCTTATAGTATTTACATCATCTTCAGAAGTCCTCAAGTTTTTTTCAAACGCTTTAAAATGTTCAATTACATCAAATTCTAACATCTGCACCTCTATTTTATAGTCACTCTGCTTCAAAAAGCTTATAATCTCGTAACATCTTTAATGTAATAATACTACTAAATGTTTATTTTGTCAATATGTTGTGCTTTTCAAAATAAAAAAACACAATATATTGTGTTTGTTTGTAGAAGATACACAAAAACACTCTAATTTGAATGTAATGATCAGCGTTTTTTTCTTTTGTTAATTTCAGTACATTGCAACAAAAATCAACCGAATGACTACATTTTTGACTATATTTTTTGTGAAATAAATTAGAGGTTCGAATATATAGAAAAATCCAAAATCCCTTGCAAGCTATACTTACAAGGGACTTGTGTGTTATTCTTGTACTTCTTTCTGGGCGGCCTTGCCTTGGTCTAGAAGGGCTTGAACGATTTTCTCATCGCGTAGTTTGACAGAATCGTTGATCATTTCTGCGGACTTGACGATGGTTGTTTCTAGTTGGGCACGTTTCTGACGTCCCAACTCAATTGCTGCGACGATACCTTGGTTTTGAGCGACCAGACTTTCAGCCAGTTTTGTAACAGACTCAACAGCGACTGTCGGGCTTTGTGCAATTCTCTCCATCTGCGGAATCACTTCCTTGCTGGTTTCAGCTAGCATCTGAAGGGCAGCATTATTGGCATTGACAATGGCATCTGCCACGACACCTGATTTCATTGATTGTTGCAAAATACCAAGTTGGGCAATAGAAAGCTTCATTGTTGGAATCGTATTACGACGAAGCATGCCCAATTTTTGGCGCATATCAGATGACACCTTCACAAGATTACGCATCTGAGGTGTTGTTGCCCAGGCCACATAGAGACGGCTGACATACTCTGTATGTTGTTGTTCGAGTGTATTGACCACTTCTGCCATACGGGCCAATTCTTGAGACTTGGTCTGGTATTCTACCGTACTTGTATCAAGTTGGTCAGCTTGGGCCTTTAGTTCGGCAGCACGATTGCCAGCTTCTGTCTGGCTGGCTTCGATAAAGGAAATCACTCCCACTAGATTTTCAATGGATTTGGTATTGTCCTCAATCAACATCTCAGCAGAGACGATATTTCGAGCTAGCACATCTTCTTGCTTGACCACTGCGGCAGCCATACCATCGAGCTTTTGCTCCACTGTTTTTGAGTCAAAGTAAAATTCCTGTAAGGTATTCTTGCTCTTGTTAAACAATCGTTGCAAAAAGTTTGGCTTCTCTTCTAACTCAGCAATTTCAGCGTTCTTGTATTTGACTACAAAGCCTTGCAACTCACGGTTGGTGTTCTTGAGTAGATCATCCACTTGGGGAATCTGCAGTTTCTTTTGTTCTGACAAGATACGATTGACCGTATTATTCACACCTTCGACAGCAGATTGTCCAAAATCCAAAAGAGCATTTTGATTGGTGACAAACTGGTCTACTAACTGGGGCACGTGCGCCTTGATTCCTTCTTGCTGCTCAGGGCTCAACTTTTCAAGGAAGGTCAAGGTCTTGTCTGAGCCAGTATTTGTCTCGATGATTTGGGTTGTTTTATCCACCTTAGCTACCGTATTATTGGCAATCTGGTCAATATCAAAATTAAATTCTGTCATGGTTACTCCTTTGTTTCTAACCTATTCTTTACGATCTTTTTCTAGGATACGCAGACTGATATCAAAATCACGCATATCTGTTTCATTGAGTTCTCTCAGGACTTGGTCCAGCTCAAGGTCAAATTGTTCGATAGCTGCTTTAGCTTGTTGCAAACGTTCTTCGGCTCGATTATAGTTTTTAGGATTGGCCTTAATCTTTAAATAGCCTTCTAAAATCGTTTGGAATTTCTCCATCTTCAAACTATGAATGGCAGTCAATTCTTCCTTATCCCCCTCAGCAGAGGTAGCAATCTTGTCTAAAATGGCCTGATGATCAATAGCAATATTGGCCAAGGTCTGGGATAATTCTGGAGCTAATTCCTCTGGCTCCGCATTCTCAAGATCTACCTGACTTTCCCTATCCAAACGTTCTAGCTGAACATCGATAGTTGCCCTTACTGTACGAACCTTTTTGTCAATACGGTTGTAAACATCAGCATCGATATAGGACTTGAGACGATCCGCCTCCTGATGGATTTCCCGTAGTTCGATCAATACTTGATTGGCCAGACTCTTATAGGACTCTGAGCCTTTTTCTACTAAAGTTCCCTCCAATTGCTGAATATCCTTGTCCGCCTGACGAATCCGAGCTTTTAAAAGCTCAATCCGATCATCGAGAGAACGATCCTGCAAAAGAGGATAGCGCCAACGTTTATAGAGACGATAACCACCATATCCTAGTAGGACACAAGCCGCAAGTGGGAGAGCATATTGAACCAAAAGGCCCAGTAAGAACAAGAAGCCCCAAAAATAGAGACAACCTTTCCAAAAACCATTACCCGATTTCATAAACATTCCTTATTTTCAATTTATAAGTCTATTTTAGCACAAAAGACAAAAATGAGGGCGGAAATCCCTAGAAAAGAGTTGATTTCTTTGCTGTAGAATGGAACTTGCTAGCGCGTGGGCTAATGTCAGTGAAGCGGACTCAAACCACAAACACACTCTGATGAATATCAAAACAAAAGCTTGAAATATCGGAGGGGTTGTGTTAGAATGAAAGCATAAAGGGAAAATAATGCTTCTAGCATATATAACTAAAAAACCCCACCGTGCCACCGATGGGGTTTTTTGCTACCCTCTAAAAGGGTTAAATGCTACTTGCTACGTCTCTTTATCCATAGCTTGAAAAGCTCAGATAGTACGTTAACAAGTAACGGAGCTAGAAAAAGGGAAAGTAACTCTAGCATACATAACACCTCCCTTCATTAAACTGAGGAGGCCAAAATATTATATCATCAATATCGCGTCATTCTTGGAATAGATAGACTTAGATACATAAATAACCTTACTAGCAAATCTCTGAACAAACCCAGAAATCAACGTTTTAAGACAAAGCAAAAAGCCCATAGATTCGTAGCTAAGGGCTGATTGACTTGCAAGGATAGGCAGGACTGTCGGGGCTCCTGCATTTCTCGACCCACTATACGTGGCGCGTTGGTGACAGATTCTCAACCTCTATCCTTCATATCTTCATTATATCACTTTTTTCTCAACTTTCAATTCGTGTGCCTATCTTTTCTCTAGTGTCCTTCAACCATATTGCACTTCCGCCTCACTCATGATTTCCAGCAAAGTTTTCCCTTTAATCTGTAAAGAAATTAACTCATCGAAAGAAGATGCTCTATATTCGTTGTCCGCAACAATAACAACAATGTCATAAACAGAATTAGGAAAAATACCACATACTTGACCCTTATAATCAAAAGAAGCGTCCCAACCATTGTCATACAATGCTCGTAAATCATCAAATATCGCCATAATATATCTTGATTCTCCTATATAAGATATTCCATAACTTATCCAAAGCCATACGAAAACTTATCTGGCAATTCTTTTCCTAACTTAATACTTTTAGTCAAAGTATCTTTGACAAATGAAGTAAATTGCCCTAAATCATCTCCAACATAGCTATATTCCAAAGTAATTTTATCGATAGTTGCAATACCTTTACAACCTCCACTCACAATAGAATACTGCCTTTTAGAGACTCCATCTTCTATTTTGTACATCGTAATAATTTGTTTATCAATCTTTATCATTTTATATTTATTGTAAAATAAGGCACTGGAACTATTCTTGACTCTCAAAAATATAATTGCAACAAGGTATCAAAATCGTCTTTGAAAACATTTTGACTATTTTGCTTTATTTGCTCAATGATTTTATCCTTTTTATCTCTGTCCAAAGGGAGTGTTTCAAACGCTTCTTCTTTTACTAAAAATTCACCATTTTCTCCCTGGAATTCTTTTGTAATTTTTCTAATATAGCTCTCGAAATCGATAGATTGAAGCTCTTCGTCGTTTATGTTATCTTCAATCGCATCTAGTAACAAACTAATTGAAATTTTAATCATCTTTAAATACCTTTATTTTCTATTAGCCTTATTTCCAAAAAGCCAAATATAAATAGATTGCTTATAATTTCCTGTCTGAGAAAAAATCTCTCCAAAAAGGATTTTCACTATCAAAAATTTCAACCTCTTCTTCAGTCATATTATAAGGATAGTCCTCAAATAAGTTGTAAATTTTTTTCCGATCAAAGCTCAATAGATGTTCTCCTATAGAATCTATTTTATCAATCCACCATATTTTTGACTCTTCAGTCTCTTTGTAAAAATCACTGTATCCTTCAAGAAAAGATTCTGCTGTAACGGAGTCACATATCCCATCTAGCAACTCTAAATCATCGCATTCATTCTCATTAAAATCTGTCATTATTCTGACTTTTCCTATCATTTCTTATATGTCTTTTATTAAAAAGACTAGATTCTTACTACAATTTCTAATTGATCCGTTAAGCTTCGCTATCCAATCTCCTAAATACCGCCTCTTTATTCATCAAGTCATCCTCTGTGTAATCGATTGTAAAAGTATCTAAACTAAAGATAGATTTAGGTGGAGTTGAACAAATCATAGGAACACTACGCACCCTATACTCTTTTTCTCCGATTCTTACAAAATGATTGATTTTCAAATCTGAAAAATCAGGATTCTCAACAGTAATCGAAACAAGACGATTCGCAATTTTATAAACAGCACATATCTTATTTTTCGTGTTTAACTTATCCATAATTTTTATTTCAATACTTATGGTCTGAGTAATCAAAACCAATTTTAGATTTGATACTATCAAATAAATCTAAAATGGATTGTGGAGTGTCATTCTTAAATGATACAGAAGGTTTATCTTGGTCTGGATAAACTTGGTCAATCCACTTATGAATTTGATTATAAAAAATCAACAGCTCTTTGCTTGGTGGTATCATCATATCTAAAACGAAACCTCCTTTACTTTAAATTCATTATAAACTTTCCTATCCTAATATTCAATCAACAAGATACCATTACAATAGCTTTTTAGCTTCTTTTCTACTTCGTCAGTGGTCAAGCTGCTACTCCTTTATGATATAATTAGTTTAAAGAGAAGTGATGTAGAAATGATAGTGTCGCTACGCAACTTCATAGTATGAGATGACGGGACAGGCACACCGTCCACTACTCTTGAGCGCTTAGATTTTTCTAAGTGCTTTTTTTTGCATTTTCTCGGCGTTCGCTCTTGGTTCAAGTCCATTCTCCATACTATTTGATAAGGAATTAAGGCAAGTTATTGCTTTGCTTATCTGCTTATCATTTTGTAAACATCAAATTTAAAATGATAGACTTTTAAACTTCTCTAATTTCCTCAATACCCAAACAATAAAACACTAGCAACTCGTTTAAACACACGTTTCAAACATGCTGGTGTACCTGATATTAGTTTCCACGGTTTCCGACACACTCACGCTACAATCATGCTATACGCTGGCATAGAAGCCAAAGACTTACAATACAGATTAGGTCACTCTAATATCTCTATGACTTTAAACACTTATGTCCATGCTACCAAAGAGGGAGCAAAAAAAGCCGTCTCAATCTTTGAATCGGCTATTAGTAATTTATAAATAATAAGGGTGTCCCATTTTGGGGCTACCCTCTTACTATACCTAAAATTAGTTAAGGGTAACTAAAAGGGTAGTAAAAACAAAAAAAGCACTAAGGGAAAGCGCCCCAAAGTGCTTAATATCAAGGCTTTACAGCCTATCTTATTTAATAAAATATTACAACATTTTGTTGTAGAATTCAACGACAAGTGCTTCGTTGATTTCTGGGTTGATTTCGTCGCGTTCTGGCAAGCGAGTCAATGAACCTTCCAATTTTTCAGCGTCGAATGATACGAATGCTGGACGTCCAAGAGTAGCTTCTACTGCTTCAAGGATAGCTGGAACTTTCAATGATTTTTCACGAACTGAGATCACTTGACCTGGAGTTACGCGGTATGATGGGATATCAACGCGTTTTCCGTCAACAAGGATGTGACCGTGGTTTACGAATTGACGAGCTTGACGACGAGTAGTCGCAAGACCAAGACGGTAAACAACGTTATCCAAACGACGTTCCAAAAGAAGCATGAAGTTGAAACCTAAGATTCCGCCTTTAATTTTTGTAGCTTGTACGAACAAGTTACGGAATTGTTTTTCACCTACACCGTAAGTGAAACGAAGTTTTTGTTTTTCAGCCAATTGCAAACCGTATTCTGACAATTTAGAACGGTTGTTTGGTCCGTGTTGTCCTGGTACGTAGTTACGACGTGCCAATTCTTTACCTGTACCTGTAAGTGAAAGGCCAAGGCGACGAGCTTGTTTCCAAGATGGTCCTGTATAACGTGACATGTGAATGTCCTCCTGATATAAATAATATTTCGGTGGAAATAGTCACTTAGAAAGCCCTGATTCGTGCAGATGCCCTTCGCCTAAACAGCCAAGGTTACTTATCATAAGACACCTGTTGACGAGCTTCATGCTTTCCTGCTGATATTTCGCACAAAATCCATTCTACCATGAATGGCTGGATTTGTAAAGGGGTTTTAAGCTTTATTTTCATTGCCAGAAAGGTTTAGAACGAGGGTAAAGGTGCTTCCTAGACCGTACTGGCTGCTGACTGTAATTTCTCCACCCAATTGATGGGCCAATTCACGCGCAATCGCAAGCCCTAAGCCATGACCACCTGTTTTCATGTTACGCGAAGTCTCTACACGATAAAGGCGTTTGAAAATATTCTCCAAATCCTCTGGGGCAATCCCCTGTCCCTCATCTGTCACACTGATTGAAAGACGGCTATTTTCCAGCTTAGCCACCACTTCCAGCTTGGTTCCTGGAGCTGAGTATTTAAAAGCGTTATTGACCAGATTAACCAAGATACGAGAAAGTTTGGCATAATCTCCCTCAATCCGGGCAGACTCTGGAATTACCTGCAAATGGACATCTCGCTCTTCCTGCTCAATCAAGAACTGAAATTCACTCATGCACTCAATCAAGAGCTGGTCCAGAAAAATGCTGTCTTTGCTGGTCGTTTCGACCTGATTTCTAGCTGTGTTTAGAGTCAAAAAATTCAACTCCTCAACCAGTTTATTGAGTCTTTCTGTCTGGCGTCCAATGGTTGCTAGATAATGGTCCTGTTCTCCTTCCTTGATAACCCCATCCAAAATCCCTTCTACCGTCGCTTGGATCGAAGTGATAGGGGTCTTGATATCATGCGACAGCTGGGCAATCATCAAACCCTTTTCTCGCTCGCTTTCTTCCAAGGAATCAAAGGTGGCCTGCAAATCATGGGACATTTCATTGAAAGCTTGGCCTAATTGTTGAAATTCTACAGGGCCTTGAACCTCCAGACTTGATGGAAAGTCCTTGTCCGCTACCCGCTTGGCATGTTCCTTGAGTTTGCCCAATGAAGTAAAGACAGGCGACAAGAGAAAGAGACTAATCCCAGCACCGACAAGGCTGGCAACGATGGTCATTCCAAGCAGAAAGTAAATCTCGCTTTTCTCAATCAGCATTTTTTGAACAGCCCAAAAAACCACGATAATCGTTAGGAGTGTTGAAATGATATACCCCACTAAAATATAACTTTTTAATTTCATTGACTACCTCGTGCTTTCTCAATTTTGTAGCCCAAGCCCCAGACGGTTTTGATGGTCGGTGTTTCTGCACTAGCATGTTTAGCCAACTCCTGTCGAAGAGCATGAATATGAACGTTCAAGGTATTGGTATCATCCACATAGTCTTCCTGCCAGACTTTTTCATAGAGGTCTGTCTTAGAGAAAACGCGCTCTGGATTACTAGCTAAAAGCCATAGAAGTTCGAAGGATTTGACGGTCAAATCCAGCGCCACATCTCCGACTTGGACCTCATGACTACCGTGATTCATCCGTAAATCCCCGAGACTGACGACTTCTGTCTCACCTCCACGATGAAGGCGACGTAAGATATTATGGACACGCAAAACCAGCTCACGAGGGCTAAAGGGCTTGGCAATAAAGTCATCTGCCCCCAGGCTTAGGCCGTAAATCTTGTCCTGCTCGCTAGTCTTAGCCGTGATAAAGAGAAAAGGCTGATCCGGAGATTGATACTGGACCTCGCTAATCAAATCATAACCATCCATCTGAGGCATCATGATATCTGTAATAATCAAATCAATCGCTTTTCGCTTGAAGATTTCTAAGGCCTCTACTCCATCATGAGCCACCAAAACCTGATATCCTGCCTGAACCAGATAGCGTTGATGAATATCTGTGATTTCTACCTCGTCGTCAACGAGTAAAATTGTCTTTCCCATCTGTCTCTCCTTTGAAAAAAACAGTGCTATACCACAATAGTATAACACTATTTTTATCTCTTTACGAACATTCTAAACGATATCTGGATTTTTCATATCCTAGATAGAAAGTCTGTAGCTAGACTAGTCATTTTCCTCTTTTTTAGCTTTCAAACCGAGTCCACCTAGCAGGCCGGCCAAGGCGAGTCCAAAGAATCCAATAGTAGCCATTGATGTTTGGGCTTCACCAGTATATGGAAGCATGTCTTTTTGGTCTTTCATTTGATCAGCCATCATTGGACTTGATACCTTGTTAGTAGATGCCATCTTGCCTTCATCAGACATTTTGCTTGAGGTTAGCATAGGCTGGCTAGCATTCATGGTTTTGTCCTGCTCTTTGTTAGGCATCATCTTATCCTGACTAGCAGCTGGCATTTTAGATTTCATCTCATCCTGATTGGCACTTGGCATTTGAGCGTTCATCTTAGACGCATCTTGATGACTATTCATCATTGGAGCCGGCATAGCTGAACCATTAGAAGATGGGACGAAACCTGATTGCATCTGAGTAAGAGACTGATGTCCATTCAAGTTTACTGTCAAATCCTTAGTCGCTACGAGATTAGTCAAATCGGCCTTGCCGTCCTTCGCACCATAAACCTTGATAGTTGCCTTGTAGCTGTGAGTTCCATTTTGTTTCAACAAGTCAAGAAGCTCTTTATCTGATTTGCCTTGAGTCCCTGCCAAATCTACTTCGTAGAAGTAGAGGCCTTTGCCTAATTTTTCTACTGGTGGAAGAGCAGGATTTTTAGCTGAGCCGTTGTCTGACCATGGAGCCTTGTCTGAGGCCTTCAAGATAAGGCGAGTCAACATACCGTCACCAGCGAAAAATTCGTATGGGATGACTTGGTTGACGCCGGCTGTGAACGGACCTGGGAAGTTAGCTTTGTCCAAGTAAGTGGCTGGGACGTCTACTGTGTCTTTGGTATTGTCAGCCACACCTTTTTGGACTTCGGCTGGGGTAGTCAAGCCGTTCAAGTTGACATCCAAATCCTTAGTCGCTACGAGGTTGCTCAAATCAGCCTTGCCGTCTTTCGCACCGTACACCTTGATAGTTGCCTTGTAACTTTGAGTGCCATTTTGTTTCAAGAGGTCAAGCAAATCTTTGTCTGATTTACCTTGAGTTCCTGCCAAATCTACTTCGTAGAAGTAGAGGCCTTTGCCTAATTTCTCTACTGGTGGAAGAGCAGGATTTTTGGCTGAACCGTTATCTGACCATGGGGCCTTGTCGGAAGCTTTCAAGATAAGGCGAGTCAACATACCGTCACCAGCGAAGAATTCATATGGGATAACTTGGTTAACACCGGCTGTGAATGGGCCAGGGAAGTTCGCTTTGTCCAAGTAAGAGGCTGGAACATCCACTGTGTCTTTAGTATTGTCGGCCACACCTTTTTGCACTTCAGCTGGAGTGGTTAAGCCATTCAAATTGACATCCAAATCTTTTGTTGCTACGAGATTAGTCAAATCAGCCTTACCGTCTTTGGCACCGTATACCTTGATAGTGGCTTTATAACTTTGTGTACCATTTTGTTTCAAGAGGTCAAGAAGATCTTTATCTGATTTGCCTTGAGTTCCTGCCAAGTCTACTTCATAGAAGTAAAGACCTTTGCCTAAGTTTTCTACTGGTGGAAGGGCGGGATTTTTGGCTGAACCGTTATCTGACCATGGGGCCTTGTCTGAATCCTTCAAGATAAGACGAGTCAACATACCGTCACCGGCGAAGAATTCGTAAGGAATGACTTGGTTAACACCGGCTGTGAATGGGCCTGGGAAATTGGCTTTATCCAAGTAAGTAGCTGGAACATCTACTGTGTCTTTGGTATTGTCAGCCACGCCTTTTTGCACTTCAGCTGGGGTAGTTGCTGGTTGCGCTTCATTTGCTTCACGGTCTTGTCCGGAAACTGTAGGAGCAGGATTTGTCGCAGGTTTAACCGCATCTTCTGTTTCTTTCTTAGATTCTGGTTTTGCTTGCACTTCTTCTTTTGGCGCTACCACTTGATCTTTATCAGCTACATTCACTTTTTCTGGAGAGCTTGTAGTATCCAAGCTTGCTTTAGGTGTTGAGTCTGCCTTCTCTGAAGGAAGAGCTGTATCGACTGCTTCTTTGAGAACTCCTACTGGTAAGTCACTCTTTTCACTCACCGAAGTCGCATCTGGTACGACTTGAGCAGGGGTCGGATTGACCACATCGGCACGTACAGAACTTGGTTGACCAACTAGGACAAAGAAGCCACTGGCTACAACAACTGAGGCAACACCGACACTAAGACGGCGAATAGACCAACGAGTATATCTTTGATTTGGATTGAATTTCATAGGATTCTCCTTAGAGTTTTTCTTTATTTGATGACTCTAGTATAATCTCCTAAAATTAAAAAGGATTAAGAAAAAGTTAAAATTTTTCTTAAATCCCTCTTATAAAATACTTATATTAATTAAAGCCATAAACAGATTTGGTGATTTGATAGACAACATTGGACAGTTTGCGAGCTGGCAAGACTGAATGTTTAGTCAAACGGCTCAACATGGTCTTGCGGATAGCCTGAAAGACCTCTGGATTTTCCTGCTGAATATAGGTCCACAGCTCCCGTTTTTTGGCCAGATGCTCCGCTGTGCCTGCTCGGTTGAGCAAGGCACTGGAAATCACCGTCGTGATTTCAATATGATTCAGCAAGTATTCTCGCATTTTGGGGTGGCTTACTTTGGATAAATCAAGCTGGTCTACCAAAAGTCGATTGACCTTGAGTTGCTGGTCAATGCGCTTAATCATCACTTGCTCATTGACAGACTGGTCCTCACGCCCAATCAAATAACGATAGAAATCGACAGGCAGATAGTACATGGTCTTGACCTGCTGAAGGGGGGTAAAGACAAAGAGATTATCGACATAAAAGGTATGCTCAGGCAATTGGAACTGGCTCGTTCGCAACAAATCTGTCCGGTAAATCAGCGAGTGCATCATGATATACTGGCCTTTTGAGAAATTTCCAATCTGATCCCAGCCAAAAATCTTCTGGACAGGCAAGACTGACTCGTAACTCATACTCTTCTTACGAGACTGACCTTCCTTTTCATATACAAAATTAGTCACAAAGGCATCAACTTCCTGCCCCTCACTCTCTAGTTCCTGCAAGGTTTCGAGAATTTTCAGGTAAGCACGGGGATCCACCCAGTCATCACTGTCAACTACTTTAAAATAACGACCAGAAGCCTCTGCCAAGCCACGATTAACAGCACCGCCATGACCTTTGTTTTCCTGATAGATAGCTCTAACGATGTTAGGATACTTGCTGGCTAAACGCTCAGCGATTTCCTGAGTCTGGTCCTGAGACCCATCATTGATAATCAAAATCTCAACTTGCTCACCACCAATCACTAGCGATTCCACACAGTAATGAAGATAGGCAGCGGCATTATAGCTAGGGATGGCGATAGACAATAACTTCATAATCTACTCCTTTAGGGGACTGATTTTTTCTTTCTCTCTTGTCACTTCTTTCTATTCTACCATAAAGTCCAGCTTTTGAAGGACTTTTACTAGAATACAAGGGTTGCTATCTCTATTTGCTATTTTGGACATCAAAAAAGAGGGGATCCCCCTCCTTACGAATTTAATTCTGCCAAGTCATCTAGATACTGGTTGTTAATGACAGCCAAGATATAGGCATCTGCTTTCAAGAGGTCATTAGGACCAAACTGGACATCCAGTGGTGAATTTTCTTGTTCACGAAATCCTAGGACATTGAGGTTGTATTTGCCACGTAAATCTAGCTGGCTCAGGCTTTGACCTGCCCAGACACTAGGAATTTTCATCTCTACGATAGACACATTTTTATCCAGCTGAAAGACATCAACATTGTTATGAAAGAGAATGGTCTGCGCTAGAGACTGCCCCATTTCATACTCAGGTGAAATCACTGAGTCAGCACCGATTTTTTCTAGCACCTTCTTAGCTGTCTGGCTTTTGACCTTGGCAATAACCCTTGGTACCCCTAGACTCTTACAATGCATAACTGCAAGTACACTCGACTCCAGATTTTCCCCTGTTGCCACCACAACCGTATCACAGGTATCAATTCCTGCAGTTCTGAGGAGTTCCTCATCTGTAATATCGCCCACAACTCCACGCGCCAAAACGGGCTCAAATTGATTGATGCGCTCGGCGTGGTCGTCAATGGCAATGATATTCATATCTTGCTTGGCTAGGGCTGTCAGGACACTACTCCCGAAAATCCCCAAACCTAAAATTCCAATCGTACGATCTGACATCATTCTTCCTTTCTTATCCAATACTAATATCTGCTTTCATATACTGAATCAAATCTTTCTTATCAGGCTGGTAATCCGCTAGACTAACCAGCAAGGTCAAGGGACCGATACGGCCAATAAACATGAGCACCATGACAATGCTGAGAGCTAGCTTGCCCAGTTCTGGCGTCAGATTTGCCGTTACACCAACTGTCGCAAGGGCTGAAATGGTCTCAAACATGAGGTAGATAAATCGCGGTGTTCCTTCTGCTGTAATTCCCAGCAACACCAAGCCCAACAGGAAGGTCATCAAAAAGATAATGAAGACACTAAAGGATTTTTGGACTGTGCGAGTCTCAATGGTTCTCTGCGCAACATTGGCATGAGGTAAGCCCAGCAATTCACTACGCGCAAAGACCAACAGGACAAAGAAAGTCGTAATCTTGAGCCCCCCAGCCGTCCCTCCAGGCGCTCCACCCAGAAACATCTGTAAGATATAGATAAACAAGGTCACAGGCCGAGCTTGGGTGTAGTCAATAGAAGCAAAACCGGCCGTTCTCATACTGACAGTTTGGAAAAAGCTAACTAGCACTTTCTCTGGAACACTGAGATTGCCAATGGTCCCTGGATTGTGCCACTCCGTAAAGAGTGTGGATACTGTCCCAAACAGCAAAATCCCTGCAGTCAAGAAGAGGACCAACTTGGTGTGGAAACGCAGACGGCGTTTTTTCTTCTTGTCAAACTGGGTTGCCAAGTCAAACCAGACCATAAAGCCAAGACCACCCGTGATAATCAAACCAGCAATAACCAGATTGATCAAGGGATCCGTCTGAAAAGCCACTAAACTGCTACTGCCAAAATTATCAAAACCAGCATTACAAAAGGCTGAAATAGCTAAGAAGATAGAGGTAAAAATGCCCCGTCCCCAGCCGAATTCAGGAATAAAACGGAAACTAAGAAGAAAGGCACCCAAGCCCTCCACCAGAAAAGTCGTCAAAAAGATGGAACGCATAAAGGCCTTCAGCGAGCGAGTCTCCCCGTAACTAAAGCTCTCCTGAATAGTTTCACGACTGCGAAGACTGAGCTTTTGCTTCCCCTGAATATAAAAGACCCCGATAAAGGTCATGAGCCCCAGACCACCAATCTGTATCAAGAGCATACAAATCAACTGCCCCCAGACATTATAGGTAGTAGCCACTGGTTGCGTAGAAAGGCCAGTCACACAGACCATGGACACCGTCGTAAAAAGATGGTCAAAATAAGTGGCCTGCGAATCACTCGCCTGAACAACAGGCGAACTCAAAAGAAGAGAGCCTATAAAAATAACTCCAGCGAAACTCAGAAAAATTCGACGAGCAGGCGAAAGTCCGCCCAAGGCTCTTTCAATTTTTTTCACAAATAATTTGAATAACATACATCCATTGTACCATAAAAAGAAGAATAGTAGCTAAAACTGAGAGGCTATCTCAAGACAGAGTTCCAAAGCCTTCTCGAAAGCTTCTGCACCCCAGTCACGACTATCGTACTGGTCCAAGTCTGCTAAGGAATCAGCTGTGAACAGCAACTCTCCCCAGAGAACTCCACGCAGTTGGGCTACTGCCGCAAGCGCAGAACACTCCATCTCCACAACAGCACAGCCTTCTTCCTTACGATAAGCCACCTTTTCAGCCGTTTCTCTGTAAAAACCGTCTGTCGTCCAGGTCATGACTTCTTCATAAGGAATCCCTCTAGCTTCCAAAACTCGCTCAATAGCTGCAATAGCCTCTGGCTGCATTTCCATATAACGAGAAGCTGCCACATAGTGATAACTAGCTCCTTCATCTCGCAAAGCGCGAATAGGGACTAGAAAGGCATTTTCTTCTATATCAGCTAGCACACCACAGGTTCCGGCGGAAATAATCTGCTCCACACCATAGCCAATCAACCAATCCATAAACTGGGCTGCTGGAGCTGAACCAACAGGAGCCTGAGCCAGACAGATCTCCTCGCCCTTGTAGTTGAAGACATAGACTGGATAGGTCTTGGTGGCAGAAATGAATTCGCCGACAGAGTCCGCCCCTACTTCCCTCGCATAGCGGTCAATCTCTTCACCTAAAAATGCATAGACACACTTCTTGGGCAAGTGCAAATCCAGCCCCTCGTGATTGGGCATGATAACTGCCTGAGGGTTGTCATCAAACTCTAAAATAGGAATCGCATGTTTCTGAATCATAACCCACCTCCTCTAATTTTGTACTATTGTATCAAAAGCTGACAAAGTGTCAAGGAGGGGGTTGATGAACTGAGGAGAAAAAATCTCAGTATTCTTGGAATTCTCGACACTAAGTGATTTTATAAATCATAAGGAATTAGAGTAAACATTACAAACGTAGCCCCTCTGTAATTAATCTTCAGAGGGGACGTTATATATTAGTAGTTGTTGCTGATAACTGTTACCTTGAAAGAAAAGTATTTATGTCGCACTCTATCTGGAAGTTGTTATCAAATTTTTAAAAGATTAACTTCCAAGATGATCATTCACTATAAAGAGCTTTTAACTCCCTCTTTAAATATTCAGCTAGATGTTGATGAGCAAAGATGTCAGCATTCTGTTCCGCTGTAGGATTATAGTTTGTATTGGTATTTACATCATACACATAAATATCTCTGCTTTCTGATTGAACCCATTCTATAGCTGCCACATCAATATGAGCATTTTTAAGGAAGGCTTCATAAGCTTCTTTTTGAGATTCTGGTAGAGGTTCTGTAATTTGGAATTTTTCAGAAGTTTCCAGTTGTTCTGGTCTCTTACCGATTTGACAACCATCTGCTGGACAAAGTTGGAAACCATCTGAAGAATCAATTGAAACAGTATAAAGGAACTTCTGATTGATAAACTCTGAACGACGGATACGACCATCACTTGGTTTAATATAAGCCTGCAACAAGGTAATACCATCTACTGAAGGTTCAAAAGCAGAACTATTAACATAAGCTTCTAGTTCTTCTTCATTTTGGAAAAGTTGCACTCCTAATCCCTTTCCTGCTCTATTATGCTTGGTAATCAAAGGATAGATATTCAATTTTCTTGCTGCTTCAATAATATTTTCCGGTCCCAAAACAGCAACTGTTGCTGGAGTCTCAATACCAGATTCATTTAATTTCAAATATTGTTTCACCTTACTGATTTCTAGATTGATGGCTCCCGTTCCATTAACTACTTTACGTCCATGAGCCTCTAGCCACGTAAGCACCTGCTCCGTAAACTCTGGTGCATAGCGATGCCCTCTCGTATGAGAAGATGCGGACATCCTATTATAAAAAATTCCTTGTGGAGGTGGGCTTTGAAGATCTAATATCCCACTCGATAGATCCCATAATTCATAAGGTACTTGTATTTTTTCTAACCATTTTACTAAATGCTGTGTCCATTCAATATTTTCATGAATCACATAAACTTTTGCGTTACTCATAAGTCCTATCTCCTTTAAGAAAAGTTAACTGACAATTGATGTTGCTTGTCTTCCTCTAAACTATAACCTTCTGTTTTTTCAATGACACTGACCGTTAATATTTGACCCAAAACATTGATCATTGTACGACCAGCATTCACAAAGAAATCAACTGCAAAAATCAAGGCCACTCCTTCTACTGGCAATCCAAGCTGGGGTGCTGCTGCCAACAAAACTACGATAGCTCCTGATGGAACAGTAGCTGCAGTTTTCCCAATTAATGTCAAAAGTAAAACTGTAAATAAGAGACTTGATAATGAAAATTGGATACCGTAAGCATGTGCGATAAAAATAGTGGCTACTGAAAAATAGACAGCTGCTCCTTCTAGATTAAAAGTATATCCTAAAGGGACAACCAAATCAATCGTATTCTCATCATGTCCCTGTTTCTTTAAATCCTTTAATAGGGACGGTAACACAACACTCGAACTACCTGAAATAAATGCTAGAGTCAAGAGGCTCCAATTTTCACGAAAAGCGGTCAAATATGGAACTTTAAAGATAGAGGCAATCAGAGGGAAAACAACTAAAATGAGAACTCCATAAGCCAAATAAGTTCCGATAACAAATTGACCAAGTCCAACTAACTTATCAATCCCTGTACTAGCGACATCTTTTGCAATAAAGCCAAAGATTCCGACAGGAGATAATTTTACAATAACAGTTATAATTTTATAAATAGCTTCAATCCAGATCTGGAAACCTTCAAGAATTTTTTGGGTTTTATCACTCTTCAAGCTACCAATTCCATAACCAAGAAATATAGCAAAAACAATAATTGGAAGAAGAGAGCCTTCTGAAATTGACTTCACAATATTTGATGGAATAAAACCAAGTAAAAACTCACTCAATTGGACATTATTAGCTATCCCATCGATATTACCACCAGTTTGGCCAATATTCACACCTTGACCAAATCCCAAATAATAACTAGCAAATACAAATAATAAAGTAATCGCAGTTGTAACAGCAAAAAAGTAGAGTAAGGTCTTCGTTAAAATTTTACCAAACGATTTTTTTCCAATAACACTAGCCACTGCAACTACTATAATTGGGAATATTAGTGGAATAATGACCATGTTTACCAATTTGATGAATGCTTGTCCTAGAAATTGATAAAAACCTGCAAATTGTGGCCAGATTACTGCAAAAATAACACCTAAAATCAAAGCTAGCAATAATTGCAAACCGAGTGAAAGTTTTGACCATAAATTAACTAATTTCATAAAATAACCCCTTTGCTTTTATTTGCTAATTATTCTACTACGAATCTTCTAGCTTGACTAATATATATTTTCTATTGTGACCATAAAAAAGATTTATAACAATATCTCAAAGTGTCGTCATATCTATTTCGCTATCCATTATGAATTTTTTATGTTAGAAAAACACCACCATCTAAACTACTCAACTAGATGGAGCAATTCCATAATGATCAAGAAGAGTGACTTCAAGTATCAAATCTACAAAAAGAGGCTGAGTAAAAAGTCTTTGAAATCAGAAAAACGCATAATATCAGGTAATGAACAACCTTGATATTATACGTTTTATTGTTGAAAGATTTACTTCATTTTTCTTGAAATTGAGTTTTTCCCAGCCTCTTTTACTTCTATTTAACAGGTATCTCCTTAATCACGCGCGCAGGATTACCAGCTAGAACAACATTGTCTCTAAAGGACTTAGTGATTACGGCCCCTGCTCCTGCCACTACGTTATTGCCCAGTGTCACTCCAGGAAGGACAATAACGCCACCACCAGCCCAAAAATTGTCACCGATGGTGATGGGCTTTCCGTATTCGACACCTGAATTACGTTCATGCGGATCCAGCGGATGGAGTGGGGTTAAAAACTGACAGTTGGGGCCAATCATAGCATTGTCTCCGATACGAATCGGGCAAACATCCAGCATGGTCAAGTTCCAATTAGAATAAAAATTTTCCCCTAGATGGATATTGACTCCATAATCCACTACTAATCGTGGATTGACAAAGAGATTTTGCCCAGTCGAACCAAACCAAGTCTTGATAATCTCCGCCCCCTTCAAGGGGTCTGGCTCCTGGTTAAAAGCAGCCTGTTTTTGACGAGAAGTCTGAGCCAAGGCCCGCAACTCGGGGTCAAATGGATGATAGGGTTCTCATGCTATCATTTTCTGGTATTCACTGGTCATTGTATTCTTCTCCTTATTCCCTACTATCATATCAAATTTTCTACATATCCGACTAGGATAAGGGGTACTTTCTACAATTTATTCTCTGATTTTTATCACATCTTGCCTATCTTGCTAAACGAATACGGGTCACAATTCCGTCTGGGTCTGTAACGTCCAGCTGGCTAGATGTCAGCCACTTAACTGGTGCATCAATTTCTTGTGCTCGCTCAGCAATCATTAACAGTTCTTCTTTATGTGCGACTTCGATGACATAGTAGGCTAAGCCTGGCAAACCCGGCTTACGCGGAGCCAGACTTTTTCCTCCCCATTCATTGACCGCCAAATGATGATGGTAGTTTCCTGCCGCAATCCAACTGGCGCTAGGTACACTGAATTTATCCTCTAGCCCTAACACCTTTTGATAAAACTGGCTGGACTTTCGACTATCCTTGACGGAAAGATGAATATGCCCCATTCTCGTACCGTCTGCTAGGATAAAGGGCTCTACTCTTTCCCCCAACTCATAGATATCCTGCGCTGCAAGGGCCTCAGTGACCCCGATAATACGCCCATCTTCTCGAATATCCCATGTGGAAACCGGCTTATCTCGATAGAGTTCAATGCCATTCCCCTCCAAATCTTCTAAGTAAAGGGCCTCACTGTAACCATGGTCAGCACCACCGACAAGAGGAATCTGCAAATCCGTCAGATGTTTCAAGACATCAGCCAAAGTCTTGCGTGTCGGCAAGAGAATAGCCAGATGGTAAAGGCCATAATGTTCCCTTACTTCTCCGCTCTCTTGTGTTTGAATCAACTGTACCAAGGCTTTTCCACCAAGGCCTAGAATGACCTCTGTCTCAGTTTGAGATAAGATTTCTAAACCAATGATTTGCTGATAAAAGGCAGTTTGACTGGCCAAATCCTTTACATTTAAAACTGCCTCTGCCAAATAAATGTGGCTCTTGTATTCATAGGTCATAACTATTTCTCTCTTTAATTGTAACTTTGATTATTACAACTATTATATAATTTCCATCAAGAAAGTCAAGCCAGACAACTTATAGAAACTCCCCTAGCAAAAACAACCCCAGAAAAATCTTCTAGGATTGTTTTGTGTTTATTTAACAAGACTAGCAAAGTTATTGCTATAAATATATATGGTGCTCCCATAGCAATAATTAAAACAACTTTTCTTAATGCTAAAATTATCCTCTATCATCTCTATGAAAATCTCTCGTTACTATCAAATTGGAAATTTCATGCTCAATTTTTTCTTTTTCTAACACTCAATCCCAAACCCAAGAGAAGTCCGATTGACCCAAGCACAAATAAGTTTTTATCATCAGTATTCGACGTCCTTGGTAACTCCTTAGCAGAATTCGCTAATTTTCTATCAGAACTAAGAATCACATTCTCATTCGAAGGAATTAGAAGTGTTTTCTTGTCTTCTTCTCCTTCTACAGCTTTGATTCCTCTTAAGATAACTTGATTAATCGGTTCTTTGGTAATATCGTTAGATAGCACACGACGTATTTCTACACCATTGTCACTACTAATTTCTGTAATAATGGTACGCTGACCTTTCTCTCCTACAATCAAGACCTTAGTTTGACCTTTTGGTAAGCTAGCACTATTCCTATATTCAGTAGTAAAGTCAGTCTCCTCTATACGGGTTTCCACACTTGGTGTTTCAACTATTGGAGATAGAGGACCATCTTCTGGCAGAGTACGACCGATAACCTTCGCCCCCTGATAGATGATTGTTGGGGTTGCTTCTTGCACAATTTCACTGGTTTGAGAGAGGATCATTCCAGTACGTATACCGTGGTCTGTTTCATAGATAGTGATAATCTTACGCTGACCTGCACGACCTTGAACAGTCTGACTTTGGCCTTTCAGGAGTGAAGGGTCTTCTCGGTACACAAGTACTGGTGCGATTTCTTCTGTGCTAACAACGCTTTCTCGACTCTTAATAGGCTTAGTACCAACTAGGATAATCTCGGGTTGAGAGGCAACTATATTTTCCTCACGGACAGAGAGAACCTTGTCTGTTTTCACGCCATCCAGTGTTTGGTATAGCTTCACAACAGTCTTAGAACCTGCACGACCTGACTGTTTCAGCTGAGTTTGATCTGTATAGAGATCAGAGCTAACCTCAGTCAAGCGTTCGTAAGGAATTGATA
>NZ_JVLX01000055.1:0-17864 GCF_001070815.1 Streptococcus pseudopneumoniae
AGTACAGCCTGCGGCTAGCTTCCTAGTTTGCTCTTTGATTTTCATTGAGTATTATTCTCAGGCACCAAGCCCATTTTTCAAAAAAATAAGCCGCCTGATTGGGCGACTCTATTTTTTATAGGGAGATTATTATGAAAAAGTTTTAGGAGTTTAAGTTAAGGTCTTCTTAACTTATGGACTTAGTATACACTTCCTAGCTTAAAGTTTCCTTAAGTATTTTTTAAAATCAAATTTTTCCATTTCTCCTGCCAATTTTTCTTGGATAGACGTGTTCGATAGAGAACCATTCGGTCTTGATTCTCTAAAAAATGAGGAGTTGGACGAACTTGAAAATTCAAAATATCCTCCAAACCGTATGGAGTAAAGAGTTCCAAAACGGATTTTTCATTCAAGCGCAGTCCAACAGCCGTACATCGTTCTGGATACTTACTCATAGCATCACAAGAGCTGCTATAGGGAGCAGTATGAGGGCTGTGCTGGTGCATATAGACCTGATTTTTCAATTCCCACTGATACTGAGGAAAATCCGCTCTCAACTTTTTCTCTAGGAACAAGGTTTCCTCATAAGAAATATCCGGATCAAAGAAAATCACATCTACATCTGTTTCAAGATCAAATGCTGGTCTCTCTGACAAGAGATTCCAGATAAAATTTCTGACAGAACCTGCTGCCAACCAAGAATCTTTCAGACCAAGGTTTCGGATGATAGTCAAAATAGCCATCATATCCGGATTTTCTCTGAAAGAGTCTAAAATTTCAGCCTTATTTTTCAATATATTCATACCCTAAATGCTCATATGCCTTAGCAGTCGCCACCCGTCCAGAACGTGTCCGCATGATAAAACCTTTTTGAATCAAGTAGGGCTCATACATGTCTTCCACCGTCTCGCGCTCCTCGGCAATATTGACAGAGAGAGTCCCTAATCCGACAGGGCCACCACCGTACATCTCAATCATGGTGCGAAGGATTTTTTGATCCACATAGTCCAAACCTTCATGGTCAACATCCAGCATAGTCAAAGCCTTATCAGTAATAAGATCATCGATAACCCCATTCCCCATTATCTGGGCAAAATCGCGCACGCGCTTGAGGAGACGATTGGCAATACGAGGGGTTCCACGACTACGCAAGGCCAGCTCAGAAGCTGCCTCATGAGTAATTTCCATCTCAAAAATATCTGCCGTCCGCTCAACAATTTCTGTCAAGTCAGCATGGGCATAGTATTCCATATGCCCCGTAATCCCAAAACGTGCCCGTAGAGGATTTGACAGCATACCAGCCCGAGTCGTCGCACCAATCAAGGTAAAAGGTGGTAACTCCAAATGAACACTACGACTACCCTCACCAGCCCCAATCATAATATCGATGTAAAAGTCCTCCATCGCACTATAAAGCACCTCTTCCACCGACATAGGCAAGCGGTGAATTTCATCAATAAAGAGGACATCCCCAGGCTCTAAGTCATTCAAAATCGCTACCAGATCACCAGCTTTTTCGATAACAGGACCCGACGTCTGCTTGAGATTAACTCCCAGTTCATTGGCAATAACAAAGGCCATGGTCGTCTTCCCCAAACCTGGAGGCCCGAAAAGGAGGACATGATCCAGCGCTTCATCCCGCATTTTAGCGGCTTCGATAAAGATTTGAAGCTGGTCCTTAACCTTATCCTGCCCGATATATTCACGTAAATACTGAGGACGGAGCGTGCGTTCTACTAGCTCCTCGTCCCCCATTATCTCATTATCTAAAATTCTACTCATGGCTCTATTATATCAAAAAACCAAGCCACAAACAAAAAAGCCACCCGATTGGGTGACTCCCGAGTTTGGCACTTTATTCTAAGTCACTGCTTCACCGCCTGCGAGAAGAGGTGAGATAGCCCATGATGGATACAATACTTAAAACTATCATCGGACCAATTGTGGTCGGTGTCGTTCTTCGATTAGTCGATAAATGGCTAAACAAGGACAAATAGTGTCAAAAAAGACCTCAAGCTTAATGTGGAAGTTAGCTTGAGGTCTTTTCTAGCCTATGATATAGACACAATACTTAATTCTCTTTCATTATCCCACAGTTCACACATTTCGTCAAAGATTTACATTCTCAGCTTCGCAAGCTTTAACCGCTGTACAACAATATGATGACTCACTCCTCGACAACCAAGAACATTATTACAGCAGTTCCAGTCCTTCAATTAACAGTCACTTACAATCAAATTGAGTTTGAAGTAGCTGAAGCGACAACAGACCTATTTATTAGTCATATTCGCTAAAAAAAGTCCCCGCCAATTCCCCGACCAAAATCCGAAAAATATCGGAAAATGATTTTTAGAATAGTCCCCAAAATCCTGAAATAGAGCCAAAAAACTCCACCTGATTGGGTGGAGTTAAGGGAGATTATTATGAAAAAGAAAAGTTTAGGATTTTATTAAATAAAGTTAGGAGGTCTTTATTTAATAACTATATGATACAAGACAAAGCTTAAAACTAGCTTAACTTTTCTCAAATTTTACTATTTTGCAAAAAAAATCTATCACCATCACCTATCCACGAAAAAAGCCACCTGATTGGGTGGCTTCATTAGGAGATTATGATGAAAAAAGTTTTAGGATTTCATTAAATAAAGTTAGGAGGTCTTTATTTAATGACTATATAATACTAGACCATCCTTAAATTTTGCTTAATAAAAAACAAATTTTATTATTTTTCTCGATTCATCCAAGTCATTCCTATACAATTATAGGTGGATAAGATTTCAAAGCCCATAGAACGATAGAAGCCCAAGGTTCTTTCTGTCTCTTCTGTCACCAGCTGAACTTGATAGACATCTTTGTAATCCTCTAAAACCTCTTTCATTAGGGCACTACCAATCCCTTGACGCTGATAGATAGGTAAAACGATTAAATCCTGAACCAGTACTGATGAGAATCCATCTCCAACCAAACGAATCAAGCCCACCACAGTATCATCATCAAGCGCCACATAAATCGCTAATGAATGAGATAAGGCCTGCTCCAGCATCTCTGATTGATCGGTATAATTTGTCCAACCGACAGCCTGATAGAGATGCAAAACATCCTCTAGCTTGACAAATTCTTGCTTTTTAATAGTGATCATGTCAACACCTCTTAAAACTCTCTCAAGCTCTTGTACTGCCGTCCATTTTTATCAAAATTTTCAGGAGCCAACCATGCTTCCAATCGAGCTTTGACTTGAGGCCAGTCCTTATCAATCATAGACAACCAATCCGTATCCCTAGTACGCCCCTTATAAACGACTGCCTGGCGGAAGGTTCCTTCATAAACAAATCCCAAACGCTCCGCAGCTCGTCTGGATGGCAGATTAAGAGAATCACATTTCCATTCGTAGCGACGATAGTTAAGCTCCTCAAAAACATAACGTGCCAAGAGATACTGAGCTTCTGTCCCTATTCGTGTTCCCCTGAGTTCTGGAGAAAAAGTGACCGCTCCCACTTCTATCACTCGATTATTCTGGTCAATGCGCATGAGAGAAAATGTTCCCAAAGCCTTACCAGTTTCCTTGTCTATAATTGCATAGTAAAAGCGATCCTTACGAGCCAACATCTGATTTAAAAGGCTAACCAGCTCCTCCATATCTGCCACTGGTTCCTGAAAGAGGTAAGTCCACATCTCCCGCGGAGTATCTGGACCATAAACAGCTAATAAATCATCCGCATGCTTTTCCACCGAAAGAGCCTCTACCCTAGCATAACGCCCTTCTAAGAAACCAATAGAAGGCAATTCGCCCGGTGTATAACCTTCCATTGACTCCCCAATCATCTGATCATATTCATTTACTGGCATAGCTTTCTCCTTATTCACTTATTGAATATAGTATAACATATCTCAATGAAAATTTTAGGAAACACTTGGTTTTCTATTCAATAATGCAAACTCCTCTTATAAAAATCATCCATCCACTTTATGGAGGAATAATCAAATATGGGAACGAGTGAGTTAATGTCCCTTATGCTTCTCTCTACGTTTTTACTGTTTGAGTTCAAATCTCTCTTGTTTGAACAATTGCTTTTTTAGACTGGACTACCAACCAGAACTGTGTTTTTATCTTAGTTGGGACTATTATAGTACGGTTCAGCACTATCTACAAATTTTTCAGATGTGTATCAAAATAATTTATCGTGGCAAACCATGAGTCTACACTTTCTTTCATTAATAAGCGCCAATCTTTTCGATAACGATGATTCGGTTGATAAGCAATCGTCAACATATGCCCTGTTTCATGATATTTTTTAAACAAAATGGATTCCCCTTTATATTGTGAAATAATATCATCTATCGCGGATGATGCATTCCATATTTCATCAACATCACTTCCTAGTAATAATAAAGGAGAGGCAATTTTACTCACATCAATCTGAGCCCTACTATCTTCAGGAATGTGTTTTCCAAAAAACTTGTTTAACAAATAATTTCCTAACTGAAATTTTTGATACGGAAGTTCTTTTTGCAAATATGTCCAAGAAGATGAATGAGAGTTTAGTTTTCCCTTTATTCCCTCAAATATTACATTTGAGGGGGAATTGAGTACCAAACATTGCACATCTTCCAAAATACTTTGTCCAGCCAGAACAAGCTCTGCTCCTTTAGAGCGACCATATATTCCTATTTTTGTATTATCAACTTGAGGATGATGGTATAGAAAATCTTTCGCCTCTTCCAGACATTCTATCGGAATTCGTTCTAAATTTTGAGATAATCCCTCTAAACCAAAATAAGCTATTGCAAGACAAATATAGCCTCTTGAAGATAAAAGTTGGGCAATATTCTGAGCTTTTTCAATTCTTCCCTCACTACCGCTAACAATAATCACGGCTGGCGCCCTTCTTAACTTTTCATCATAGAATAATCGACCTTGAAAATGCTTGTCATAGATATCTTGATATCTTACTCCTAGATTCATATAACGCCTTACGAAACTTTGCTCCGCGACCACATCTTTCCCCAGCTTGATTTTAATTTCAACACCAAAACAATCTCGTAATGGAATTCTATCAAGAGAACTCGGTAATCTCCTTTTCCTATTCTTCAACGGTTTCGCATTAAAGAATAATCCCATTTCTGAAACCCCTTTATAAGATCCCGAAATAGATGCTGTCTGAGAGGTATCAATCATACCGTCCTGATCAGATAAAAAAATTGCGGTTGATTTCCATATAACATCATGATCTAAAAGCAAGGGAGCATTTATACAGTAATAATCAGACAGGTACATTTCTACACAATACATTGCCCTTGGTTCTAAACCATTGATAGCAATATAAAAAGATTCATCTGCTAAATCTGTTTGTGAAATCAGTTCTATGTTTACAGTCATATCTTCTCCTTTTTGTTAACTCGCTTAACAATTATATTTGAAATTTACCGTGACTTTTACCACGGTAATTCTCCCCACACCTTTTCAATATCATCCATCAATTTCACAACTGTTTTAAGTTCCACCTCACTATAGTTGTTTAAAACTGAAAAGATTGATTTTTCAATATATGCTTGTTGCTCCTTATGGATTTTAAAAATTTCGATGCCTTTTTCAGATAATCTCAAATATTTATTTTTCCCATTATTCGGGTCAAAATCAAAAACAACTAAATTTTTTTGAATCAATCTCCTAACACTTTGAGTTATTGCACTTCTTGAAACTTCTAATAATTCAGATAATTTTACTAGATTTAAGGGCTGATTTTTCCCAATCGCAACAATCAAATGTACCTCATTCAACGTAACGGATTTGTCAACACCACTTTTATGTTGATTTTTTTTTAACTGATCAAACGCTAAAATAAATCTATTGAAACGATTATTAAATGCAATAAATTCTTTTTTATCCATAATCTTTCTTTCCTTTGTTAATCATATTAACAAAACAGAAACTTCCTGTCAAATAAAAAATCCTCCAGATTCTACTCTGAAGGATTCATTTCTTATTTCACAACAATGTTAACCAATTTATTCGGTACCGCAATTACTTTCACGATGTCCTTACCGTCAATTTCTGCTTTGACTTTTTCATCCGCTAGAGCAATTTCTTGCAATTCTTCTCGTGATAGGTCTTTAGCGACCATGAGTTTGGCACGGACTTTACCTTTGATTTGGACGACAATTTCGATTTCGTCTTCAACCAATTTGCTTTCGTCCCAAGTTGGCCAAGCCACATAAGAGATTGACTCACCTGTTGCTGCAACTGTTTGCCAGAGCTCTTCTGCCAAGTGAGGCGCAAATGGTGCAATCAATTGGATAAAGCCTTTGGCGTAGTCTGCATAAAGCTTGTCTTCCTTGTTAGCTGCATTGACAAAGACCATAAGTTGGGCAATGGCTGTGTTGAATTTGAGGGATTCGATTTGTTCTGTGACAGCTTTAACAGTTTCGTTGTAAACTTTGTCAAGAGCGCCATTGTTTTCCGCAGCTATTTCTTTACTTGTAATCAAGCGGTAAACACGGTCAAGGAACTTACGGCTTCCTTCCAGACCTTCTTCTGACCAAGCAATCGAAGCATCAAGTGGTCCCATAAACATTTCATAAACACGAAGGGTATCGGCACCGTATTGTTCCACCACATCGTCAGGGTTAACCACGTTCTTGAGCGATTTAGACATCTTAGCTGGCGCTTGCTCTAACTCTTCACCTGTTTCTACATGGAAGAAGGAACCGTCACGTTTTTCAACCTTGTCAGTCGCCACAAGAGCCCCACGGTGGTCACGGTAGCTGGTTCCCAAAATCATCCCTTGGTTAAAGAGTTTTTGGAATGGTTCCTTAGTTGGAACAACACCGAGGTCATAGAGGAATTTGTGCCAGAAACGAGCATAAAGCAAGTGAAGAACGGCATGCTCTGCACCACCCACGTAGATATCTACTGGCAACCATTGTTTGAGGAGCTCCTCATCGGCCAATTTCTCAGTATTGTGCGGGTCAATATAGCGGAGGTAGTACCAGCTTGAACCTGCCCATTGTGGCATTGTGTTGGTCTCGCGACGACCCTTAACGCCATCTTCACGAGTCACTTCAAGCCAGTCTGTCAAGTTAGCTAGCGGACTTTCTCCAGTACCTGAAGGACGGATGTCCTTGGTTACAGGCAAGACAAGTGGCAATTCATTTTCAGGAACAGCTGTTGAAGTTCCATCTTCCCAATGAATAATAGGAATTGGCTCACCCCAATAACGTTGGCGGCTAAAGAGCCAGTCGCGGAGACGGTAAGTAACCTTCTCTTGTCCACAGCCTTTTTCTTCCAACCAAGCCACAATCTTAGCAATAGCGTCTTCTTTGTTCAATCCATCTAGGAAGTCTGAATTGACATGAGGTCCATCTTCTGTGTAGGCAGCTTCTGCTACGTTTCCACCTTCAAGTACTTCTACGATTGGAAGGTCAAATTGGTTGGCAAATTCCCAGTCACGCTGGTCATGGGCAGGAACAGCCATGACAGCACCTGTTCCATAACTAGCAAGAACATAGTCCGCAATCCAGATTGGAATTTCCTTGCCATTAACAGGGTTAATAGCATAAGCACCAGTCCAAACTCCTGTTTTTTCCTTAGCAAGGTCGGTACGAGCCAAGTCAGACTTGAGACTAGCTTGATGTTTGTAGTCTGCTACAGCCTCTGCTTGCTCTGGGCTTGTGATGGCGTCAACCAAGTCATGCTCAGGAGCCAAGACAGTGAAAGTAGCACCGAAAAGGGTGTCAGGACGAGTCGTAAAGACTGTGAATTCCTTGTCTGTTCCCTTAACTTTGAAGGTTACATTGGCACCAGTTGATTTACCAATCCAGTTGCGTTGCATGTCCTTGATAGACTCTGGCCAATCCAACTCATCCAAGTCATTAAGCAAGCGTTCTGCATAGGCTGTAATTTTAAGCATCCATTGACGCATTGGTTTGCGGACAACAGGATAGCCACCACGCTCAGAAGTTCCATCAGGAAGAACCTCTTCGTTGGCGATGGCAGTTCCCAATTCTTCAACCCAGTTTACTGGCACTTCCGCTTCATAGGCCAAGCCCTTTTCGTAAAGCTTAGTGAAAATCCACTGAGTCCACTTGTAGTAGTTTGGATCTGTTGTGTTAACTTCACGGTCCCAGTCATAAGAAAATCCAAGCGCATTGATTTGACGTTTGAAGTTGGCAATGTTTTCCGCTGTAAATTCTGCTGGGTCATTCCCCGTATCCATAGCGTATTGCTCTGCGGGCAACCCAAAGGCATCCCATCCCATTGGGTGAAGGACATTGTAGCCTTGCGCACGTTTGTAACGGCTGAGGATATCAGTTGCTGTGTAGCCTTCTGGGTGTCCTACGTGCAGACCCGCTCCAGACGGATAAGGGAACATATCAAGAGCATAAAACTTCGGTTTTGATGCATCTGTTCCTGTCTTAAATGTATGATGTTCTGCCCAGTAGCCCTGCCACTTAGGCTCAATTTCTTTATGATTGTAAAAACTCATGGTCTCTCTCCAATTTTGTGATGTTACTATTATACCATTTTTGAGGGAATTTGAAAGACGAGAAATGTTCTTTTGGACTTGGATGGCAAGAAAGACCGAATCGCAAATCCAGCTTATGTAGCAGTATAAAAATTAGCCCTCATTTGGAGCTAACTTCTATCAATTATTTGTTTCTTGTATTTTCTTCCCCTAGCGTCTTTAACTCATATTTCCCGTTTTAGATTTCTTTAAGGTTTTTATTATATCCTGTAGAACTCTACAATTTGAAAACATTAATAATCTAGGTAGAGAAAATGTTCGTAAAAAAGGAGATACTTATGAAAAAAATACTATTCTTTCTCTCTTGTGGCTGGATATTCCTTTCTTTATCAGGATGTTCTTCACCTATAGAAGCGGAAACTAGCACTGAAAAAGATTCAGATAGCACTTTGGTTGTCTACTCGCCTAACCCTGAAGACCTTATCGAAGAAACAGTCCCAGCCTTCGAAGAAAAATATGGTATTAAGGTTGATTTAGTACAAGCCAGCACTGGTGAATTGTTCAAAAAAGCTGAGGCCGAAAAAGAATCCCCTGTAGCTGATGTCATTTTCGGAGGCTCCTACGCCCTCTTCTCTTCTAACGAAAATCTTTTTGAACCTTATATTTCCCAAGAAAATGACCAGATAATCCCTGAATATCAAAATAAAACAGGATTCTACACGCCTTATACACTTGATGTCAGTGTCATCATTGCCAATTCAGCCCTTACAAAAGATATTAAAATTGAAGGCTACAATGATCTGCTCAATCCTAAATTAAAAGGAAAAATTGCTACTGCTGATCCAAGTAACGCATCTAGCGCCTTTGCACAATTAACAAACATGCTTGTCGATCAAGGTGGATACGAAAATGAACAAGCTTGGACCTATGTGAAAAATCTATTTACCCTAGTAGATGGAAAGATTGCATCTAGCTCTTCAAATGTTTACAAAGCTGTCGCCGATGGAGAAATGGCTGTAGGGCTCACCTATGAAGATCCTGCCTTAAAACTTTTAAACGACGGAGTTGATGTAAAAGTCATTTATCCAAAAGAAGGAACCGTCTTTTTACCTGGTAACGCGGCTATCGTCAAAAACGCCAAACATATGGAAAACGCTAAGAAATTTATCGATTTCCTCCTTTCTCAAGAAATTCAAGATAAGCTAGGAACTGAAACAACAATCAGACCCATTCGTAAAAATGCTAGAACCAATAAAAATATGAAAGCTATGACAGAAATCAATATTGCCACTGAAGATTCCGATTATGTCATTAAAAATAAATCTACTATTCTTAAAAAGTACAATGATATTTTTACAGATATCCAATCTAAAAAATAAAATTTGACTTACCAGTGATTAACTGTCAAACCCTGCTATAAAATCAAAAAGATTACTTCCGTTTTTGTAGAGAATTTTACTCTAATAGAATAGAATTATCGGTTTTAAAAACGCTTACATTGTTTTAAAATAAACTTAAATAACACAACGGAGGTATCCATCATGAAAAAGAAATGGATGTATTATGCTGCTTGCGGACTAGCTCTTTTTGGTCTTGCTGCTTGTTCTTCTAATGAATCTGCCGATGGCGGTTCATCTGATAAAGGAGACGGCGGTTCGCTAGTCGTTTATTCACCAAACTCAGAGGGCTTAATCGGAGCAACTATTCCTGCCTTTGAAGAAAAATATGGTATCAAAGTAGAACTGATTCAAGCTGGTACTGGAGAACTTTTCAAAAAACTAGAGTCAGAAAAAGAAGCTCCTGTAGCCGATGTCATCTTTGGTGGTTCTTATACACAATATGCTACCCACGGAGAACTCTTTGAAAACTATACTTCAAAAGAAAATGATAATGTTATCAAAGAATATCAAAACACAACTGGATACTCTACTCCTTATACACTAGATGGTAGTGTTTTAATCGTCAATCCTGATTTAACAAAAGGCATGAACATCGAAGGATATAGCGACCTTCTCAAACCTGAACTAAAAGGAAAAATCGCAACTGCTGACCCAGCAAACTCTTCTAGCGCCTTTGCTCAATTAACAAATATGCTACAAGCTCAAGGTGGTTACAAAGACGATAAAGCTTGGTCTTATGTAAAAGATCTCTTCACACTTATTGATGGGAAAATCGGTTCAAGCTCATCTGGTGTCTATAAAGCAGTCGCTGACGGAGAAATGGCTGTTGGTCTCTCTTATGAAGATCCAGCAGTTAAACTCTTAAATGACGGAGCTAACATTAAGGTAGTCTATCCAAAAGAAGGAACCGTCTTCCTACCTGCTAGTGCTGCTATCGTTAAAAAAGCGAAAAATATGGAAAATGCCAAGAAATTTATCGATTTTATTATCTCTCAAGAAGTACAAGATACACTTGGTACAACCACTACTAACCGTCCTGTTCGTAAAAATGCTAAAACAAGCGAAAATATGAAACCAATTGACAAAATCAAAACACTCACTGAAGATTATGATTATGTCATCAAGAATAAATCAGATATCGTTAAAAAATACAACGAAGTCTTTACAGATATCCAATCTAAACAGTAAAAGAGGTTCACTATGAGTGAGATCAAAATTATTAACGCCAAAAAAATCTACCACGATGTTCCTGTTATTGAGAATTTGAACATTACAATTCCAAAAGGAAGTCTCTTTACCCTTCTTGGACCTTCAGGGTGTGGGAAAACGACCCTTCTTCGTATGATTGCAGGTTTCAACAGTATCGAAGGCGGAGAATTTTACTTCGATGATACAAAAATCAATAATATGGAACCCAGCAAACGCAATATCGGGATGGTTTTCCAAAACTACGCTATTTTCCCACATTTGACTGTCCGAGACAATGTTGCTTTTGGTCTTAAGCAAAAGAAGGTTCCAAAAGAGGAATTAGTCCAACAAACCAATAAGTATCTTGAACTCATGCAAATTGCTCAATATGCGGATCGGAAGCCCGATAAACTCAGTGGTGGACAACAACAACGTGTCGCCTTGGCACGTGCCTTAGCTGTTAATCCAAGTGTTCTCCTCATGGACGAGCCACTTAGTAACCTAGATGCCAAACTTCGCTTGGATATGCGTCAAGCCATTCGAGAAATCCAACACGAAGTGGGAATTACAACCGTTTATGTGACCCACGACCAAGAAGAAGCTATGGCTATTTCAGACCAAATTGCTGTTATGAAAGACGGAGTCATCCAACAAATCGGTCGGCCAAAAGAACTCTATCATAAACCAGCTAATGAGTTTGTAGCAACCTTTATCGGACGCACAAATATTATCCCTGCCAATCTTGAAAAACGGAGCGACGGCGCTTATATCGTCTTTTCAGATGGCTATGCCCTTCGAATGCCAGCTCTTGATCAGGCTGAGGAGCAAGCCATTCATGTAAGCATTCGTCCTGAAGAATTTATCAAAGATGAATCTGGAGATATTGAAGGAACTATTAGCGATAGCGTCTATCTTGGACTAAATACGGAGTATTTCATTGAAACAGGCTTTGCCTCAAAAATTCAGGTTAGCGAAGAATCAACTTTTGAAGAAGATCTACAAAAAGGCGATCGTATTCGTCTACGAATCAATACTCAAAAATTAAACGTCTTTTCTGCAGATGGTTCCCAAAACCTGATAAAAGGAGTCAACCATGGAACGTAAAAAACTAAATATTTGGACAGCCTCCTCTTTCTTCATCTTTCTTACCTATCTTGTCTTTCTCGTTTATCCTATCGTTACCGTGCTCAAGCAAGCACTCATACATGAAGGACAATTCTCACTAGCTAATTTTGTCACTTTCTTTAGTAAAGCCTACTACTCTGAGACACTTGTCAACAGTTTCAAGGTTTCTATTACCGCTACTGTCACTTCCTTAGTTGTAGGAACCCTATTAGCTTATCTTTTTTCCATGTATGACTTCAAGGGAAAGAAATTTCTACAAATATTGATTATCATTGCTTCCATGTCAGCTCCTTTCGTGGGAGCCTACTCCTGGATTCTCTTGCTGGGACGAAATGGGGTCATCACAAAATTCATGACAAATACTCTTCATCTTCCAGCTATTGATATTTATGGATTCAAAGGAATTGTACTTGTCTTTACACTGCAACTATTTCCACTGGTATTTCTATACGTTGCTGGGACAATGAAAAGTATTGACAATTCTCTACTTGAAGCAGCTGAAAGTATGGGGTCCTTCGGATTTAAGCGTATCGTAACGGTTGTTTTACCTCTCCTAGTTCCAACCTTACTAGCTGCTGCCCTACTTGTATTTATGAGAGCATTCTCAGACTTTGGAACGCCTATGTTGATTGGTGAAGGATATCGGACTTTCCCTGTTCTGATTTATACCCAATTTATTAGCGAGGTTGGAGGAAATTCTGCTTTTGCATCTGCTTTAGCAATTATGGCGATTATCATTGCCTTGGCAATTTTCCTTTTCCAAAAATACATCTCAAACCGCTACAGTTTCAGCATGAATTCGCTCCATCCAATTGAGCCTAAAAAAACTACAAAAGGAAAAATGGTTGCCATTTATGCAACAGTCTACGGAATTATCTTGTTCTCTGTTCTACCTCAAGTCTACTTGATTTATACTTCTTTCCTAAAAACATCAGGTATGGTATTTGTCAAAGGCTATTCTCTAAACAGTTACAAGGTAGCTTTCAATCGTATGGGATCTGCTATTTTCAATACCATTCGTATCCCTTTGATTGCCTTAGTTCTAGTTGTCCTATTTGCAACATTTATCTCCTACCTAGCCGTTAGAAAACGGAATTTGTTTACAAACTTAATTGACAGCCTCAGTATGGTACCTTATATTGTACCAGGAACCGTTCTAGGGATTGCCTTCATTTCTTCCTTCAATACTGGTCTATTTGGAAGTGGATTTCTTATGATTACAGGGACAGCTTTCATCTTGATTATGTCCCTATCTGTCAGAAGATTGCCTTATACTATTCGCTCATCTGTTGCTAGCTTGCAACAAATAGCCCCAAGTATTGAAGAAGCTGCTGAAAGCTTAGGAAGTAGCCGTCTCAATACCTTTGCCAAGATTACAACTCCAATGATGCTATCTGGTATTATTTCTGGAGCTATCCTATCTTGGGTCACAATGATTTCAGAACTCTCTACTTCTATCCTCCTCTACAATGTCAAAACAAGAACAATGACTGTAGCTATTTATACAGAGGTTCTCAGAGGGAATTACGGTGTAGCCGCAGCCTTGTCAACTATCCTGACTGTTCTAACAGTAGGTTCCTTGCTCTTGTTTATGAAAATCTCTAAAAGCAATAGCATTACACTTTAGTTTTCCCCATCAAAAACAGCCGAAAGGATTACCCTCGGCTGTTTTTTCTTATCTTGATATTCCTATCAAATCCCTATTTCATAGCAAGCAAGTCTAGACTGATTAAATAGAGGCTTCTTCTATCTTCTCACGTCCTAGTTCTCGGTAACTACGATCGCCGACAACTTCAACGCTAAACTGCCCGTCCTCATATTCAAGGATCGTCACGCTACCATTATCGAGACCATGCGGATGCATGCCATTAATCAGATAAACAATGGTTCCGATGGTCATTCCGTGGCTGACAACAAGAGCGTTGCCTCCACCCTGCTCTTCCATTTCTTTAGCAATCGCTTCAAAACCTTCCTTGATTCGGCCACTGAGTTTTTCCCAGCCTTCAGCCCAACCAGCTGTATCAACCTCTACCAAGCCCTCAGCCAGTTCAGCATAAGACAATTGGTGAACATGATCCACATTAAAGATACGAGGAATAATGCCCATGAAAAGATCACCATCATAAGCTCCGTCAAAGCTACCAAAACACCATTCTCTGATACGTTTGTCCATGCGATAAGGGATTTTCCCCTGCAAACCAAGTTCTTCAAGAATAATTCCCATTGTCTGAATGGTGCGGCCAGAATCACTGGAATAAGCGCGATCAAACTGTAGACCAGATTCTCGCAAACCGATTCCTAATTCTTGAATCCCTCGCTCACCTTCAGCCGTTAAAGGAGTATCGCTCCAACCTTGCGCGCGACCAATCGTGTTAAACATAGTCTTGCCATGACGTACCAAATAAAATCGTACTTTTACCATTTTCCGTCCTCCGTTTGCTTCTATTATATCATGGATGATAAAACAAAAGCCACCCAGACAGGTGACTTTTGCAGGAGATTATTATGAAAAAGTTTAGGAGTTCTATTAAATAAAGATATTAGATGAAAATCAAATTCAAACTAAATCAGTGTTATCTGTTTCAAATAATATTAGGAGGTCTTTATTTAATGATTATAGTATACACATCCAACCTTAAATAGAACTTAAAATTTCTCCTATTTTCTTAATTTTTAAAACTATGAATTGGTGCTGGGATTTGTCCCCCACGAGAAATGAAATCGACAGACGAAGCCCCATTGACTTTCATAACAGGTGCAGTTCCTAATAGGCCACCAAACTCAATCATATCTCCTTCTTTTCCTTTTGGAATGATACGAACAGCCGTTGTTTTCATGTTAATAACACCAATTGCAGCTTCATCTGCAATCATAGCCGCAATGGTTTCAGCAGGTGTATCCTCCGGAATAGCAATCATATCCAAACCAACAGAACAGATAGCCGTCATGGCCTCTAGTTTTTCTAAATTAAGAGAACCATTTTGCACTGCAGCAATCATTCCTTCATCCTCTGAAACAGGGATAAAGGCACCGGACAAACCACCGACTTGGTTACAGGCCATAACTCCACCCTTCTTAACTTGGTCGTTCAAGAGAGCTAAAGCAGCCGTCGTTCCATGCGTACCAACTGTTTCTAGCCCCATTTCCTCAAGGACACGTGCTACAGAATCTCCAACCGCAGGAGTTGGCGCCAAACTCAAGTCCACAATACCAAACTCCACACCCAGTCTTTCACTGGCCATCTGACCAACCAATTGACCGATACGAGTGATTTTAAAGGCAGTTTTCTTAACTGTTTCGGCTACTACATCAAAGCTCTGTCCACGAACTTTTTCCAAGGCACGTTTCACCACACCAGGACCGGAAACTCCGACATTGATGATAACATCTGCCTCCCCAACACCATGGAAGGCACCCGCCATAAATGGATTGTCCTCAACAGCATTAGCGAATACAACCAACTTGGCCGCCCCCATATCTGATAGATTAGCCGTTTCCTTGATAACTCGTCCCATATCTGCGACAGCCGTCATATTGATACCAGACTTGGTTGAGCCGATATTGACTGACGAGCAGACCTTGTCCGTTTCAGCCAAAGCACGAGGAATAGAATTGATGAGAATCTCATCTCCCTTTTGGTACCCCTTTTGTACCAAGGCAGAGAAGCCACCGATAAAATCCACACCGATTTCTTTCGCAGCCTTATCAAGCGCTTTTGCCAGAACAACGTAGTCCGTCGCATCTGTCGCTGCCCCAATCAAAGAGATAGGAGTCACCGATACACGCTTATTAACGATTGGAATCCCCAACTCAGCCGCAATTTCATCGCCAACAGCCACTAAATTAGCTGCCTTGGTCGTAATCTTTTGATAAATTTTCTCCGCAGCACGATTGATATCTGGATTGATACAGTCCAAAAGGGAAATCCCCATGGTAATAGTTCTGATATCGAAGTTTTGCTCCTCAATCATGGCGATGGTCTCAGTAACTTGTCTAATATCCATGATAACCTCCTAGATATTATACATAGCTTCGAAAATCGCTGCACTCTGAATATTGATTTTCACATTCAAAGTTTGCCCAAAAGCTTCAAATTCATTACGAAGATAAGTGAAATCTTGTTTTTCATCACTAGAGACGACAGCCATCATCGTGAAATATTCATCCAAGACAGTTTGAGAGATATCATCAATATTCAAACCCAATTCTGCAATTTTACCAGAAACACCTGCAACAATTCCAGATTTATCTTTACCAACAACAGTTATAATCGCTTTCATAAGCAAACTCCAATTCTTCTTTTAATAGGAAACCTGAACATTAAACAGGATTCTTTTCAAATAGTATAGCATAATTCTAACTAAAATACTCAAAAACGGGCTCTATAATATTTGTAGTGGGTAAATCCCCTATAGATATTATGGAGCCTATTTTTGTGTAGAAAAAAAGTCCCATATGACCTATAATGAAAAGCGACGAAACAACTCATTAGAAAGAATCATATGGAACAATTACATTTTATCACAAAACTACTCGATATCAAAGACCCTAATATCCAATTTATGGATATCATCAATAGGGATACTCACAAAGAAATCATCGCTAAACTAGATTATGAGGCACCATCTTGCCCTGATTGCGGAAGTCAAATGAAGAAATATGACTTTCAAAAACCGTCGAAAATTCCTTACCTTGAAACAACTGGTATGCCTACTAGAATCCTCCTTAAAAAGCGTCGATTCAAGTGCTATCATTGCTCGAAAATGATGGTTTCTGAGACTTCTATCGTCAAGAAGAATCATCAAATTCCCCGTATTATCAACCAAAAAATTGCGCAAAAATTGATTGAAAAAACTTCTATGACCGATATTGCCCATCAGCTTTCCATTTCAACTTCAACTGTCATTCGAAAGATCAATGATTTCAACTTTAAGCATGATTTTTCTCGTCTTCCAAAGATTATGTCCTGGGACGAGTATGCCTTCACTAAAGGAAAGATGAGTTTCATTGCACAAGACTTTGATAATCTCAATATCATCACCGTTCTTGAAGGAAGAACACAGGCTATCATCCGAAATCATTTTCTTCGATACGATAGAGCTGTCCGTTGTCAGGTGAAAATCATTACGATGGATATGTTTAGTCCTTATTATGACTTGGCTAAACAGCTTTTTCCTAACGCTAAAATCGTTCTCGACCGCTTTCACATTGTCCAACATCTCAGCCGTGCTATGAGTCGTGTGCGTGTCCAAATTATGAATCAGTTTGAGCGAAAATCCCATGAATACAAGGCTATCAAGCGTTACTGGAAACTCATTCAACAAGATAGTCGTAAACTCAGTGATAAGCGATTTTATCGCCCTACTTTTCGTATGCACTTAACAAATAAAGAAATTCTAGACAAGCTTTTGAGCTATTCAGAAGAGTTGAAACACCACTACAATCTCTATCAACTCTTGCTTTTTCACTTTCAGAACAAGGAACCTGACAAATTCTTCGGACTTATTGAGGACAATCTAAAGCAGGTTCATCCTCTTTTTCAGACTGTCTTTAAAACCTTCCTCAAGGATAACGAAAAGATTGTCAACGCCCTTCAACTACCCTATTCCAACGCCAAATTGGAAGCAACCAATAATCTCATCAAACTTATCAAGCGAAATGCCTTTGGTTTTCGGAACTTTGAAAACTTCAAAAAACGGATTTTTATCGCT
>NZ_JVLX01000056.1:0-44894 GCF_001070815.1 Streptococcus pseudopneumoniae
ACAGCCTGCGGCTAGCTTCCTAGTTTGCTCTTTGATTTTCATTGAGTATAAAATTGAAGAATTGTACACAAAAAAGCTCCATACACTGGATGTGCATAGAGCAAAGGGGGCTTTATTTGATATAGAGTTCTTGATTTTTTAGGACAATTTCACGGACACTTGCAAACTTCTTAAGTTTTTTGAGTTCTTCAGGATGGGTTACGAGAGTAATAACATAACCTTCCTTGCCCATACGGCCAGTACGTCCAGCACGGTGAGTGTAGGTTTCGATATCTCTTGGGACATCAAAGTTTACGACACATTCTAGGCTATCGATATCAATTCCACGAGCCAGAAGGTCAGTTGCAAGAAGCAGGGTTAGTTGCTTGTCTTTAAATTTTTCTAAGATGACTTTTCTAAATTTGACATTGACATCACTAGCGAGGGAAACAGCCAAGATATCCCGATACTGTAGTTTTTCTTCTGCACTTCCAAGGTCTGATAGGCTGTTAAAGAAGACAAGACCTCGGAAATCCTCTACATGAGCCAGTTTTCGTAGCATATCCACTCGGTGACGTTGATCTACCAGCATGTAGAAGTGCTGAATGTTGTCCAATTTTTGGTCAGAGAGATCAATGGTAAGTGTGTTAGGTGCAATCTTCTTTTGGTCAAACTTGGTTGTCGCACTCATATAGACAAGTTGGTGGTCACGAGGTGCGTAGTGAGTAATTTTCTCGACAAAGTGTATCTGAGAATCATCGAGCAATTGGTCAAATTCATCTAGTATGATGGTTTCCACATTCATCATCTTGATTTTTTTCAGTTTAATGAGTTCAAAGATACGGCCAGGAGTTCCAATCAGAATTTCTGGTCCTTTTTTTAGGCGTTCAATCTGTCGTTTCTGACTCGAACCTGATAAGAAGAGTTGGGCAGTTAAGCCGATAGCTTCAGCCCACGTTTTACATACATCAAAAATCTGTCCAGCAAGCTCTGTATTTGGTGCTAGAATCAAGAGTTGTTGGGCTTTTTTCTTTTGTAGTCTGAGAAGACTTGGTAGGAGGTAAGCTAGGGTCTTACCAGTTCCTGTTGGACTCACTCCTAGGAGGTTTTCTCCAGCAAGGATAGGATCAAAAAGTTGGGTTTGAATGGGTGTGAATTCTTGGAATCCTAGTTGGTCACTCAGTTCTTGCCATTCAGTAGGTAGTTTGGTTTTCATTTTTCTGCCTCGAATCTAATGCCAGCAGTCTGGCGCATAGTATATAGTAGCTCATGAACTGAACTTGCATCTTCCAGCCAAGTTTGGTAGAGATTCAGATCTGGTTGCTGGATCATGTGTGCAAATGCAGCGACTTCATCAGTCATCGTATGAGGAGCCTGTTGGATAGGGAGTTGGACTTGATTGCCTTGATGGTCGGTAAAAATAGCCGAGCTGACATGTTCGATGGTGTTGAGCGTCAGGGTTCCATCTGTCGTATAAATCTCGCAAGCGAGATTGGAAGTGATGTTTTTCCCGGCCTTGATATGAACTTGAAAGTCAGGATAGAAGAGAATTCCGTCTCCATTTAGGTCAATGCTATTGACAAGCTGTTGCCCTTGATAGGTTGCATCCTGAGCTTTTCCAAAGAGACGAACGGCAGCGTAGAGAGGATAAATCCCCAAATCCATAAGCGCTCCACCAGCAAAACGATCTGAAAAGACATTTGGTGTCTGTCCAGCCAACAAGTTAGGCATTTTGGAAGAATACTTGGCATAGTTGAAATCTGCTCCCAAAATTTGTTTGTCTGCTAAAAAGTTTTTGATGATAGTGAAAGCTTTTTCATGGTAGTTCCGTGCCGCTTCGAATATAAAACAGTGATTTTTCTCAGCGGTATGTCTCAAATCTAGCCATTCTTGTGGCTGAGTGACGGCTGGCTTTTCAAGAATGACATGTTTACCTGCAGACAATGTAGCTTTTGCCTGAGCAAAATGCAAGGAGTTTGGGCTAGCAATATAGACCACATCAAAGGAGTTCTTGAAGAAGTCCTCTACTTTATCAAAGAGTTGGATATTCTGGTAGCGAGAAGCAAAGGTTGCTGCAGTTTCTAGTTTTCTAGAATAGACTGCGACCAGCTTGTATTCTCCACTGGAATGGGCTGCTTCTATGAAGTGGTGGCTGATAGCCCCTGTTCCGATGACACCTAATTTAAGCATAGTTACTCCTTTTCCGATTTCAAATCCTTCTTTCATTATAACATAGATAGGCGGGACTATCCAACAGAGGGTAAAAAATTTCAAATAAGCTACTAGGCCTTTTTCAAAGAAAGTGGTACAATAATGAGATGAGTAAATGAAATGGGAGTGAAAATGAGGTTATTACCTATAAGAAAAATATCACGTCAGTCTAAGAGGCTAGCGCTTTTTTTGACTTTTTGTGCAGGTTATGTAGATGCCTATACTTTTATTGTGCGAGGGAATACTCTTGTAGCTGGACAAACTGGGAATGTAGTCTTTTTATCAGTGGGACTCATTCAACACAATGTGTCAGATGCCAGTGCCAAAGTAATGACCTTACTAGCTTTTATGATGGGAGTCTTTTTATTAACTGTTTATAAGGAAAAATTGAGAATTGTGAAAAAGCCAATTCTGTCACTGATTCCTTTGGCAATCTTATCAATTATTATTGGTTTTGTGCCGCAAACTGTAGATAATATCTATCTAGTACCGCCTTTGGCCTTTTGTATGGGCCTGGTGACAACTGCTTTTGGAGAAGTGTCAGGTATAGCTTATAATAACGCGTTTATGACAGGGAATATTAAACGGACCATGCTGGCTTTTGGAGATTATTTTCGGACCAAGCACACTCCTTTTTTACGTGAAGGGATTATCTTTGTTAGCCTGCTTAGTAGTTTTGTCCTTGGCGTTGTCTTTTCAGCTTATTTGACGATTTTCTATCATGAAAAGACCATTCTTGGTGTTCCTATTATGATGAGCATTTTTTACCTCAGCATGCTTTTTGCCTCGTGGCGGAAAAAAGTAAAAGAAAAAGCTTCATTTTAGGTGTTATTACTTGTAAGAAAATAGGAGATATGCTATACTTGAAGAGTTGACTATGCACGTTCCTGTGCAACCGCACGAACATCGTTGCTTGATTATTCAAGTTTAAGTGGTTTGTCCCACGATGCTAGGCGAGTCTTCACAAAAAAATCGGGGAAACCCATAAAAATCATAGGAGGTGCATAATGAGCACATACGCAATTATCAAAACTGGCGGAAAACAAGTTAAAGTTGAAGTTGGTCAAGCAGTTTACGTTGAAAAATTGAACGTTGAAGCTGGTCAAGAAGTTACTTTTAACGAAGTTGTTCTTGTTGGTGGTGAAAACACTGTTGTCGGAACTCCACTTGTTGCTGGAGCTACTGTAGTTGGAACTGTTGAAAAACAAGGAAAACAAAAGAAAGTTGTTACTTACAAGTACAAACCTAAAAAAGGTAGCCACCGTAAACAAGGTCACCGTCAACCATATACAAAAGTTGTCATCAACGCAATTAACGCTTAATTTTAAGGAGAACACATGATACAAGCAGTCTTTGAGAGAGCCGAAGATGGCGAGCTGAGGAGTGCGGAAATTACTGGACACGCCGAGAGTGGCGAATACGGCTTAGATGTCGTGTGTGCATCGGTTTCTACGCTTGCCATTAACTTTATCAATTCAATTGAGAAATTTGCAGGCTATGAACCAATCCTAGAATTAAACGAAGATGAAGGTGGCTATCTGATGGTTGAAATTCCAAAAGATCTTCCTTCACACCAGAGAGAAATGACCCAGTTATTCTTTGAATCATTTTTCTTAGGTATGGCAAACTTATCGGAGAACTCTTCTGAGTTCGTCCAAACCAGAGTTATCACAGAAAACTAACACGGAGGAAAACATTATGTTAAAAATGACTCTTAACAACTTGCAACTTTTCGCCCACAAAAAAGGTGGAGGTTCTACATCAAACGGACGTGATTCACAAGCGAAACGTCTTGGAGCTAAAGCAGCTGACGGACAAACTGTAACAGGTGGATCAATCCTTTACCGTCAACGTGGTACACACATCTACCCAGGTGTAAACGTTGGACGTGGTGGAGACGATACTTTGTTCGCTAAAGTTGAAGGCGTAGTACGCTTTGAACGTAAAGGACGCGATAAAAAACAAGTTTCTGTTTACCCAATCGCTAAATAAAAAGGTCCAGTGAACCTTTTTATCCCGAGCCTTGAAATCTAAAGGTGAGGAAGCTAGAAGTAGCATAAACTAAGGCTTTCCGAGTTTTCGGAGAGCCTCTTTTTTTGTTTTGATACCCATATTTTAAAAACCAATGTAAGAAGCGAACTTGTCGGCTACTTTGTCTTTTAGATACAATTATAAAATAGTGGAATGTGACCCTTTTACAGTAATGAATGTTATAAGGGAATAAGATATTGTTAAAATTGCTAATATTTGATATAATAATTTTATCTTAGTAAGCTAGCAGAAATATGGAAAGGATGTAAACCTGTATGAAAAAATTATCACTATGATAGTCTGTTCAATCTCATTTCTTGTTCTATCAGCTTGCGTTAGTAACAAAAAACTTATTCTTCCTGAACCTGAAAGTATTTCTGTAATTTCTCTGCAGAAAAAAACCTCTGAAGATGTTAAAACTATCAACAAGAGAGAAGAAATCTCAAAGTTAATTAAGGAGATACAGAAACAGTCCAAATCTACAACTTTTGAGAGTTTCAATGATCAACCGACAAATGTTAAAGATTACATCGTTATCAAGTTTTATCATCAGAATGAGGAAAATGATAGTGTAGCCTATCTATATACTATGAAAGAAAAACAATATATTGAACAACCCTATGTTGGGATTTGGGAGGTAAGTCCAGATATAGCGAATAGGGTTGAAGAAGCTTATTCTAGTTGATTTATAGAATAAAAGAAATTTTTAGAGAGTTTTCTTGTATCATGTTTTAAACGGTAAATCAACAAGATTTGCTGTTTTTATTTGTTTGAAATAAAATGAGGACTGAAAAAAGATATCATTCTAATTCTTGTATTGGGGTATTAGAGTATTCGATTAGACTTGAAAATTTCCAGACTTTTTTCCTTTTTGGAAAACTTCTAAAATATGGTATAATGAAAAGATAAAGAAGTTGGGGGTAGAAGATGAACATTCAACAATTACGCTATGTTGTGGCTATTGCGAATAGCGGTACTTTTCGTGAAGCTGCTGAAAAGATGTATGTTAGTCAGCCGAGTCTGTCTATTTCTGTTCGTGATTTGGAAAAAGAGTTGGGCTTTAAGATTTTCCGTCGGACCAGCTCAGGGACTTTCTTGACTCGTCGTGGTATGGAATTTTATGAAAAAGCGCAAGAATTGGTTAAAGGATTTGATATTTTTCAAAATCAGTATGCCAATCCTGAGGAAGAAAAGGATGAATTTTCCATTGCTAGTCAGCACTATGACTTCTTGCCACCAACCATTACGGCCTTTTCAGAGCGCTATCCTGATTATAAGAACTTTCGTATTTTTGAATCAACTACTGTTCAAATTTTAGATGAAGTAGCGCAAGGGCATAGTGAGATTGGGATTATCTACCTCAACAATCAAAATAAAAAAGGTATTATGCAACGGGTTGAAAAGCTAGGTCTGGAGGTCATTGAATTGATTTCCTTCCATACCCACATTTATCTCCGCGAGGGGCATCCTTTGGCTCAGAAAGAGGAATTGGTTATGGAGGATTTATCTGATCTACCAACGGTTCGTTTCACTCAAGAGAAAGATGAGTACCTTTATTATTCAGAGAACTTTGTTGATACCAGTGCGAGCTCACAGATGTTCAATGTGACAGACCGTGCTACCTTGAATGGTATTTTGGAGCGGACGGACGCCTATGCGACAGGTTCTGGATTTTTAGATAGTGACAGTGTTAATGGCATTACAGTTATTCGTCTCAAGGATAACCTAGATAATCGCATGGTCTATGTTAAACGTGAAGAGGTGGAGCTTAGTCAAGCTGGGACTCTTTTCGTAGAAGTCATGCAAGAATATTTTGATCAGAAGAGGAAATCATGAAAAAAAGAGGAATAGTGGCAGTCATTGTATTGCTTTTGATTGCGCTGGATCAGTTAGTTAAATCCTATATCGTCCAGCAGATTCCACTGGGTGAAGTGCGCTCTTGGATTCCCAATTTCGTTAGCTTGACCTACCTGCAAAATCGAGGGGCAGCCTTCTCCATGTTACAAGACCAGCAGTGGTTATTTGCTATCATTACACTTGTCGTTATGGTAGGTGCCATTTGGTATCTACATAAGCACATGGAGGACTCACTCTGGATGGTCTTGGGTTTGACCTTGATTATCGCAGGTGGTCTTGGGAACTTTATTGACAGGATAAGTCAGGGCTTTGTTGTGGATATGTTCCACCTTGACTTTATCAACTTTGCAATTTTCAATGTGGCAGATAGCTATCTGACGGTTGGAGTGATTATTTTATTGATTGCAATGCTAAAAGAGGAAATAAATGGAAATTAAAATTGAAACTGGTGGCCTGCGTTTGGATAAGGCTTTGTCGGATTTGACAGAATTATCACGCAGTCTCGCAAATGAACAAATCAAATCAGGCCAGGTCTTGGTCAATGGCCAAGTCAAGAAAGCTAAATACACAGTTCAAGAGGGCGATGTCGTCACTTACCATGTGCCAGAACCAGAGGTTTTAGAGTATGTGGCTGAGAATCTTCCGCTAGATATCATCTACCAAGATGAGGATGTGGCCGTCGTTAACAAGCCTCAGGGAATGGTTGTGCATCCTAGTGCTGGTCATACTAGTGGAACTTTGGTCAATGCCCTCATGTATCATATTAAGGACTTGTCGGGTATCAATGGGGTTCTACGCCCAGGAATTGTTCATCGTATTGATAAGGATACGTCTGGCCTTCTCATGATTGCTAAAAACGATGAGGCGCATCTAGCACTTGCCCAAGAACTCAAGGATAAAAAGTCTCTCCGCAAATATTGGGCTATTGTTCATGGAAATCTGCCTAATGATCGTGGTGTGATTGAAGCTCCGATTGGCCGTAGTGAAAAAGACCGTAAGAAACAGGCTGTGACTGCTAAAGGGAAGCCTGCAGTGACCCGTTTCCACGTCTTAGAACGTTTTGGTGATTACAGCTTGGTAGAGTTGCAGCTAGAGACAGGACGCACTCATCAAATCCGTGTTCACATGGCTTATATTGGCCATCCAGTCGCTGGTGATGAGGTCTATGGTCCTCGCAAGACTTTGAAAGGACATGGACAATTTCTCCATGCCAAGACTCTAGGCTTTACCCATCCGAGAACAGGTGAGACCATGGAATTTATAGCAGATATCCCAGAGATTTTTAAGGAAACATTGGAGAGATTGAGAAAGTAAGAATGAAAAAGAAATTAACTAGTTTAGCACTTGCAGGTGCTTTTTTATGCTTGTCATTTCATGGGAATGTTCAAGCTCAAGAAAGTTCAGGAAATAAAATCCACTTTATAAATGTTCAGGAAGGTGGCAGTGATGCGATCATTCTTGAAAGTAATGGACATTTTGCCATGGTGGATACAGGAGAAGATTATGATTTCCCAGATGGAAGTGATTCTCGTTACCCATGGAGAGAAGGAATTGAAACATCTTATAAGCATGTTCTGACAGATCGTGTTTCGCGACATTTAAAGGAATTGGGTGTCCAAAAACTTGATTTTATTTTGGTAACCCATACCCATAGTGACCATATTGGAAACGTTGATGAGTTACTGCAAACCTATCCAGTTGGTCGTATCTACATGAAAAAATACTCTGATAGTCGGATTACAACACCAACTCATCTATGGGATAATCTGTATGGCTATGATAAGGTTTTACAGACTGCTGCAGAAAAAGGTGTTTCAGTTATTCAAAACATTACACAAGGAGATGCTCATTTTCAGTTTGGGGACATGGATATTCAACTCTATAACTATGAAAATGAAACTGATTCATCAGGTGAATTAAAGAAAATTTGGGATGACAATTCTAATTCTTTGATTAGTGTAGTGAAAGTCAATGGTAAGAAAATTTACCTCGGAGGAGATTTGGATAATGCTCATGGAGCAGAAGACAAGTATGGTCCTCTCATTGGAAAAGTTGATTTGATGAAGTTTAATCATCATTTAGATACAAAAAATTCTAATACAAAAAATTTTATAAGAAATTTGTCTCCTGAGATAATTGTTCAAACTTCCTCCTCACCAATTGGTTCGTATGATAGCGGTAAAGAAATAAATAGGGAATATATTAGCTGGATTGAATCAATGGGAATTCAACATATAAACGCAGCCAGCAAAGACTATGATGCGACAGTTTTTGATATTCGACAAGATGGTTTTGTCAATATTTCAACCTCCTACAAGCCGATTCCAAGTTTTCAAGCTGGTTGGCATAAGAGTGCTTATGGAAACTGGTGGTATCAAGCACCTGATTCTACAGGAGAGTATGCTGTCGGTTGGAATGAAATCGAAGGTGAATGGTACTATTTTAATCAAAGGGGAATCCTGTTATATAATCAATGGAAAAAATGGAACAATCGTTGGTTTTATTTGACAGACTCTGGTGTTGCTGCAAAAAATTGGAAGAAAATCGATGGAAGCTGGTATTATTTCAACAAAGAAAATCAGATGGAAATTGGTTGGATTCAAGATAAAGAACAGTGGTATTATTTGGATTTTGATGGCTCTATGAAGACAGGTTGGCTTCAATATAAGGGGCAATGGTATTACTTTACCCAATCAGGAGAAATGAAAACGGGCTGGGTAAAAGATAAAGAAACCTGGTACTATATGGATTCTACTGGTATCATGAAGACAGGCGAGATAGAAGTTTCTGGGCATCATTACTATCTAGAAGATTCAGGAGCTATGAAGCAAGGTTGGCTTAAAAAGGCAAACGATTGGTACTTCTACAAGGCAGACGGTTCACGAGCTGTGGGTTGGATCAAAGACAAGGATAAATGGTACTTCTTGAAAGACAATGGTCAATTACTTGTAAATGGCAAGACACCAGAAGGCTATACTGTTGATTCAAGTGGTGCCTGGTTAGTGGATGTTCCTGTAGAGAAATCCGCTACAACTAAAGTTACAAGTAATTCAGAGACAAAAGAATCCAGTGAAGTAGTGAAAAAAGATCTTGAAAATAAAGTAACGACTCAGAACGAAAGTGTTACAAGTTCTTCAACTAGTCAAGATTTGACTTCAGTAATTTCGCAAAGCTCTGAAACGAGTGCAAACAAATCGGAATCAGAACAGTAGTAAAAAAGAAGGTTTTAGGGCCTTCTTTTTCCTATCAATTCTTTTCTATTTCCTGTTATTCATGTTATAATGGATAAATATGAAGAATCGGAGTGAGACTATGAAATACAAACGGATTGTCTTTAAGGTGGGAACTTCTTCTCTGACAAATGAGGATGGAAGTTTATCACGTAGTAAGGTAAAGGCTATTACCCAGCAGTTGGCTATGTTGCACGAGGCTGGTCATGAGTTGATTTTGGTATCGTCAGGTGCCATTGCGGCTGGTTTTGGAGCCTTAGGATTTAAAAAGCGTCCGACTAAGATTGCTGATAAACAGGCTTCAGCAGCGGTAGGGCAGGGGCTTTTGTTGGAAGAATACACGACCAATCTTCTCTTGCGCCAAATCGTTTCTGCGCAAATCTTGCTGACTCAGGACGACTTTGTGGATAAGCGCCGTTATAAAAATGCCTATCAGGCTTTGTCAGTTCTACTTAGCCGTGGGGCGATTCCTATCATCAACGAGAATGACAGTGTCGTCATTGATGAGCTCAAGGTTGGGGACAATGATACTCTGAGTGCCCAGGTAGCGGCCATGGTCCAAGCAGACCTTTTGGTTCTCTTGACAGATGTGGACGGTCTCTATACTGGAAATCCTAATTCAGATCCAAGAGCCAAACGCTTGGAGCGAATCGAGACCATCAATCGTGAGATTATCGATATGGCTGGTGGAGCTGGTTCTTCAAATGGAACTGGGGGCATGCTAACCAAAATCAAGGCTGCAACTATCGCGACAGAATCAGGGGTTCCTGTTTATATTTGCTCATCCTTGAAGGCGGATGCCATGATGGAGGCAGCTGAGGAGACCAAGGATGGTTCCTACTTTGTTGCGCAAGAGAAGGGACTTCGTACCCAGAAACAATGGCTGGCTTTCTATGCTCAGAGTCAGGGTTCTATTTGGGTTGATAAAGGGGCTACTGAAGCTCTCTCTCAACATGGAAAGAGTCTTCTCCTATCTGGTGTAGTTGACGCAGAAGGGGCCTTTTCTTACGGTGATATCGTGACAGTATTTGACAAGGAAAGTGGAAAATCACTTGGAAAAGGACGCGTGCAATTTGGAGCATCTGCTTTGGAGGATATGTTGCGTTCTCAAAAAGCCAAGGGTGTCTTGATTCACCGTGATGACTGGATTTCCATTACTCCTGAAATCCAACTGCTCTTTACAGAATTTTAGAGGTAAATTATGGTAAGTACACAAGAACAATTTGAACAGGTACAGGCTGTTAAAAAATCGATCAACACAGCTAGTGAAGACGTAAAAAACCAAGCCTTGCTAGCCATGGCTGATCACTTAGTGGCTGCTACTGAGGAGATTTTAGCAGCCAATGCCCTCGATATGGTAGCGGCCAAGGGGAAAATCTCAGATGTGATGCTGGATCGTCTTTATTTGGATGCAGGGCGTATAGAAGCGATGGCAACTGGAATTCGTGAAGTGGTTGCTTTACCAGATCCAATCGGTGAAGTCTTAGAAACAAGTCAGCTCGAAAATGGCTTGGTTATCACCAAGAAACGGGTGGCTATGGGTGTTGTCGGTATTATCTATGAAAGCCGTCCAAATGTGACTTCTGACGCGGCTGCTTTGGCTCTCAAGAGTGGAAATGCAGTTGTTCTTCGTAGTGGGAAGGATGCCTACCAAACAGCTCATGCCATTGTCACAGCCTTGAAGAAGGGCCTAGAGACAACGACCATTCACCCAGATGTAATTCAACTAGTGGAAGATACTAGCCGTGAAAGCAGCTATGCCATGATGAAGGCCAAGGGGTATCTAGACCTGCTTATTCCTCGTGGGGGGGCTGGTTTGATCAATGCCGTGGTTGAGAATGCTATTGTGCCTGTTATCGAGACAGGAACTGGGATTGTCCATGTTTATGTCGATAAGGATGCGGATGAAGATAAGGCTCTATCGATCATCAACAATGCTAAAACCAGTCGCCCTTCTGTCTGCAATGCCATGGAGGTTCTGCTGGTTCATGAAGACAAGGCAGCAAGCTTCCTTCCTCGTTTGGAGCAGGTGCTAGTTGCAGATCGAAAAGAAGCTGGACTGGAACCAATTCAATTACGCTTGGATAGCAAAGCAAGCCAGTTTGTTTCTGGTCAAGCGGCTGAAGCTCAAGACTTTGACACCGAGTTTTTGGACTATGTATTAGCTGTTAAGGTTGTGAGCAGTTTAGAAGAAGCGGTTGAGCATATTGAAGCCCACAGTACCCATCATTCGGATGCCATTGTGACTGAAAATGCTGAGGCTGCAGCTTACTTTACAGATCAAGTGGACTCTGCAGCGGTTTATGTCAATGCCTCAACTCGTTTTACCGATGGTGGCCAATTTGGTCTTGGTTGTGAAATGGGGATTTCTACTCAGAAACTGCACGCGCGTGGTCCAATGGGATTAAAAGAATTGACTAGCTACAAGTATGTGGTTACTGGTGACGGACAGATAAGGGAGTAAGAGATGAAGATTGGATTTATCGGTTTGGGGAATATGGGTGCTAGCTTGGCAAAGTCTGTCTTGCAGGCTAGACCGTCAGATGAGATTCTCCTTGCCAATCGTAGCCAAGCCAAGGTGGATGCTTTCATTACCGACTTTGGCGGTCAAGCTTCTAGCAATGAAGAAATCTTTGCAGAAGCAGACGTGATTTTTCTAGGAGTTAAGCCTGCTCAGTTCTCAGACTTGCTTTCTCAATATCAGACCATTCTTGAAAAAAGAGAGAGTCTTCTTTTGATTTCGATGGCAGCTGGATTGACTTTAGAAAAACTAGCAAGTCTTATCCCGAGTCAACACCGAATTATTCGTATGATGCCAAATACCCCTGCTTCTATCGGCCAAGGAGTGATTAGTTATGCCTTGTCTCCTAATTGCAGGGCTGAGGACAGTGAGCTCTTTTGTCAGCTATTAGCCAAGGCAGGTCTCTTGGTGGAACTAGGAGAAGGCTTAATCGATGCAGCGACAGGTCTTGCAGGTTGTGGACCAGCCTTTGTCTATCTTTTTATCGAGGCTTTGGCAGATGCGGGTGTTCAGACTGGATTGCCACGAGAAACAGCATTGAAAATGGCAGCTCAAACTGTGGTAGGAGCTGGACAATTGGTCCTAGAAACCCAAGAGCATCCTGGGGTCTTGAAAGATCAAGTTTGTAGCCCAGGCGGTTCGACTATCGCTGGTGTAGCGAGCTTAGAAGCGCATGCTTTTCGAGGAACGGTTATGGAGGCAGTTGGTCAAGCCTATAAACGAACACAAGAATTAGGTAAATAAGAGGTGGCTTTGACTGCCTCTTTTATGGTGCATGAAATGAGAAGACAAAAAGATTGTCACAAACCCCTATTTTTTTGATAGAATAGAAGTAGTAAAAAAGAAATGAGTTAGACATGTCAAAAGGATTTTTAGTCTCTCTTGAGGGACCAGAGGGAGCAGGCAAGACCAGTGTTTTAGAGGCTCTACTCCCAATTTTAGAGGAAAAAGGAGTAGAGGTGCTGACGACCCGTGAGCCAGGCGGAGTCTTGATTGGGGAGAAGATTCGGGAAGTGATTTTGGATCCAAGTCATACTCAGATGGATCCTAAAACAGAACTCCTTCTCTATATTGCCAGTCGTAGACAGCATTTGGTGGAAAAAGTTCTCCCAGCACTTGACGCTGGTAAGTTGGTCATTATGGACCGCTTCATCGATAGTTCCATTGCTTATCAGGGATTTGGCCGTGGCTTGGATATAGATGCCATTGACTGGCTCAATCAGTTTGCGACAGATGGCCTCAAACCTGATTTGACCCTTTATTTTGACATTGAGGTGGAAGAGGGACTGGCTCGCATTGCTGCTAATAGTGACCGTGAGGTCAATCGCTTGGACTTGGAAGGGTTGGACTTGCACAAAAAAGTTCGTCAAGGCTATCTTTCTCTTCTTGACAAAGAAGGAAATCGCATTGTCAAGATTGATGCCAGTCTCCCTTTGGAACAAGTTGTGGAAACTACCAAGGATATCTTGTTTGATAGAATGGGCTTGGCTAAATGAAACAAGAAGAATTAAAGGCTTGGCAACCAGACCAGTTTGACCGCTTTGTCCGTATACTAGAACAAGACCAGCTCAATCACGCCTATCTCTTTTCAGGTTTCTTTGGAAGCTTGGAAATGGCGCAGTTTTTGGCTAAGAGCCTCTTTTGTACGGATAAAGTAGGCGTTTTACCATGTGAGAAATGCCGAAATTGTAAGCTGATTGAACAGGAAGAGTTTCCAGATGTTACCTTGATTAAACCTGTCAATCAGGTCATCAAGACAGAACGCATTCGGGAATTGGTGGGGCAGTTTTCTCAAGCAGGGATTGAAAGCCAACAACAGATTTTTATTATCGAGCAAGCTGAGAAAATGCATCCCAACGCAGCTAACTCTCTGCTCAAGGTCATCGAGGAACCCCAGAGTGAGGTTTATATTTTCTTCTTGACCAGCGATGAGGAAAAGATGTTACCGACCATCCGTAGTCGGACCCAGATTTTCCATTTTAAAAAGCAAGAAGAAAAACTCATATTGCTCTTAGAACAAATGGGACTGGTTAAGAAAAAAGCGACTCTCTTAGCTCAGTTTAGTCAATCGCGAATTGAAGCTGAAAAGTTGGCTAATCAGGCAAGTTTTTGGACCTTGGTCGATGAAAGTGAACGCCTGCTGACCTGGTTATTAGCTAAGAAAAAAGAAAGTTATCTGCAGGTTGCTAAATTAGCCAACTTGGCAGATGACAAGGAAAAACAAGATCAGGTCTTACGGATTCTAGAAGTCCTCTGTGGGCAGGACCTTCTGCAAGCAAGAGTAAGGGTGATTCTACAAGATTTGTTAGAAGCCAGAAAAATGTGGCAGGCTAATGTTAGTTTTCAAAATGCCATGGAATATCTGGTCTTAAAAGAAATGTAAACTCAAAAATGAACGATAAAGAAAGGAAAGGGCTGGTTTATGGACAAAAAAGAATTATTTGACGCGCTGGATGATTTTTCCCAACAATTATTGGTGACCTTGGCCGATGTGGAAGCCATCAAGAAAAATCTCAAGAGCCTGGTAGAGGAAAATACAGCTCTTCGCTTGGAAAATAGCAAGTTGCGCGAACGCTTAGGTGAGGTGGAAGCAGATGCTCCAGTCAAGGCCAAACATGTTCGTGAAAGTGTTCGTCGCATTTATAAAGACGGATTTCACGTATGTAATGATTTTTATGGGCAACGTCGAGAACAGGACGAGGAATGTATGTTCTGTGACGAGTTGTTATACAGGGAGTAAGCATGCAGATTCAAAAAAGTTTTAAGGGGCAGTCTCCCTATGGCAAGCTTTATCTAGTGGCAACGCCGATTGGCAATCTAGATGATATGACTTTTCGCGCCATCCAGACCTTGAAAGAAGTGGATTGGATTGCGGCTGAGGACACGCGCAATACAGGTCTTTTGCTCAAGCATTTTGACATTTCGACCAAGCAGATCAGTTTTCATGAGCACAATGCAAAGGAAAAAATTCCTGATTTGATTGGTTTCTTGAAAGCAGGACAAAGTATTGCTCAGGTATCCGATGCGGGTTTGCCTAGTATCTCAGACCCTGGTCATGATTTGGTCAAGGCAGCTATTGAGGAAGAAATTGCAGTTGTCACAGTTCCAGGAGCCTCTGCAGGGATTTCTGCCTTGATTGCCAGTGGTTTGGCGCCACAGCCCCATATCTTTTACGGCTTTTTACCCAGAAAATCAGGCCAGCAAAAGCAATTTTTCAATTCAAAAAAAGATTATCCTGAAACTCAGATTTTCTATGAATCGCCTCATCGTGTGGCAGATACATTGGAAAATATGTTAGAAGTCTACGGTGACCGCTCGGTCGTCTTGGTCAGAGAATTGACCAAAATCTATGAAGAATACCAACGAGGAAAGATTTCTGAATTGCTGGAAGGCATCTCTGAAACGCCACTTAAGGGAGAATGCCTTCTCATCGTTGAAGGTGCCAGTCAGGATGTGGAGGAAAAAGACGAGGAGGACTTGTTCTTAGAAATTCAAACCCGCATCCAGCAAGGTGTGAAGAAAAATCAAGCTATTAAGGAAGTCGCTAAGATTTACCAGTGGAATAAGAGCCAGCTTTACGCTGCCTATCACGATTGGGAAGAAAATGACTAAACAGGGAAGTTTGCCTTCTTCCCTTTTTTTGTTATACTAGTAGAAGAAAAAATAGAAAGATTTGTGGGTGTTAAACAAGCCAGTGCCTTGTTTTGATATGAACTTAGGTTCCACCCAAAGAGGTATTAGTGTCGTGTCTCAATCTTATATCAATGTTATCGGTGCTGGTTTGGCAGGTTCTGAAGCAGCCTACCAAATCGCAGAGCGTGGTATTCCAGTTAAACTTTATGAAATGCGTGGTGTCAAGTCAACACCTCAACACAAAACAAACAATTTTGCAGAGTTAGTTTGTTCCAATTCCTTGCGTGGGGATGCTTTGACAAATGCCGTTGGACTCCTCAAGGAAGAAATGCGTCGCTTGGGTTCTGTTATCTTGGAATCTGCTGAGGCTACACGTGTTCCTGCGGGTGGGGCTCTTGCGGTAGACCGTGATGGTTTCTCTCAAATGGTGACTGAAAAAGTGACCAACCATCCCTTGATTGAAGTGGTTCGTGATGAAATTACAGAATTGCCAACGGACGTTATTACTGTGGTCGCTACTGGTCCTTTGACTAGCGATGCCCTGGCTGAGAAGATTCATGCCCTTAATGACGGCGATGGATTCTATTTCTACGATGCGGCAGCGCCTATTATCGATGTCAACACTATCGATATGAGCAAGGTCTATCTCAAGTCTCGTTATGATAAGGGAGAGGCAGCCTACCTCAACGCGCCTATGACTAAGCAAGAGTTTATGGATTTCCATGAAGCCTTGGTCAATGCGGAGGAAGCACCGCTCAATTCTTTTGAAAAAGAAAAGTACTTTGAAGGATGTATGCCTATCGAAGTCATGGCTAAACGTGGTATTAAAACTATGCTTTATGGTCCTATGAAGCCAGTCGGGCTTGAGTATCCAGACGATTACACAGGACCTCGTGATGGCGAATTCAAAACACCTTACGCGGTTGTTCAACTTCGTCAGGACAATGCGGCTGGTAGTCTCTACAATATCGTTGGTTTCCAGACCCACCTCAAATGGGGAGAACAAAAGCGTGTTTTCCAAATGATTCCAGGTCTTGAAAATGCGGAGTTTGTTCGTTATGGTGTCATGCACCGCAATTCTTATATGGATTCACCAAATCTTTTGGAACAGACCTATCGTTCTAAGAAACAACCAAATCTCTTCTTTGCTGGTCAGATGACAGGTGTGGAAGGATATGTTGAATCAGCAGCGTCAGGCTTAGTTGCGGGGATTAATGCCGCTCGTCTTTTCAAGGGAGAAAGCGAGGCTATTTTCCCAGAGACGACGGCTATCGGAAGCTTAGCTCATTACATAACCCATGCTGACAGCAAACATTTCCAACCAATGAATGTCAATTTCGGTATTATCAAGGAGTTGGAAGGCGAGCGTATCCGTGACAAGAAGGCTCGTTATGAAAAAATTGCAGAGCGTGCCCTTAACGATTTAGAGGAATTTTTGACGGTCTAATTTTTTTCAAAGAATTGCTCATGATACTATAAAAATCTTAGAAATTGTGATAAAATAGGTAGGATAAAAGAAGGAGAGTGAAAATGGCGAATCCCAAGTATAAACGTATTTTAATCAAGTTATCAGGTGAAGCCCTTGCCGGTGAACGTGGCGTAGGGATTGATATCCAAACAGTTCAAACAATCGCAAAAGAGATTCAAGAAGTTCATAGCTTAGGTATCGAAATTGCCCTTGTTATCGGTGGAGGGAATCTCTGGCGTGGAGAACCTGCTGCAGAGGCAGGAATGGACCGTGTTCAGGCAGATTACACAGGAATGCTTGGGACTGTTATGAATGCTCTTGTGATGGCAGATTCATTGCAACAAGTTGGTGTCGATACGCGTGTGCAAACAGCCATTGCCATGCAACAAGTGGCAGAACCTTACGTACGTGGACGTGCCCTTCGTCACCTTGAAAAAGGCCGTATCGTTATCTTTGGTGCCGGAATTGGTTCACCTTACTTCTCAACAGATACAACAGCGGCCCTTCGTGCAGCTGAAATCGAAGCAGATGCCATCCTTATGGCTAAAAATGGTGTCGATGGTGTTTACAATGCCGATCCTAAGAAGGACAAGACAGCCGTTAAGTTTGAAGAATTGACTCACCGTGACGTTATCAATAAAGGTCTTCGTATCATGGACTCAACAGCTTCAACCCTCTCAATGGACAACGACATTGACTTGGTTGTCTTTAACATGAACCAACCAGGCAACATCAAACGTGTCGTATTTGGTGAAAATATCGGAACAACAGTTTCAAACAATATTGAAGAAAAGGAATAAGAAAGATTATGGCTAACGCAATTATTGAAAAAGCTAAAGAGAGAATGACCCAGTCTCACCAATCACTTGCTCGTGAATTTGGTGGTATCCGTGCGGGTCGTGCCAATGCAAGCTTGCTTGACCGTGTACATGTAGAATACTATGGAGTAGAAACACCTCTTAACCAAATCGCTTCAATTACCATTCCAGAAGCGCGTGTTTTGTTGGTAACACCATTTGACAAGTCATCATTAAAAGACATCGAACGTGCCTTGAACGCTTCTGATCTTGGTATCACACCAGCAAACGATGGTTCTGTGATTCGTTTGGTTATCCCTGCTCTTACAGAAGAAACTCGTCGTGACCTTGCTAAAGAAGTGAAGAAGGTCGGTGAGAATGCTAAAGTGGCTGTCCGCAATATCCGTCGCGATGCTATGGACGAAGCTAAGAAACAAGAAAAAGCAAAAGAAATCACTGAAGACGAATTGAAGACTCTTGAAAAAGATATTCAAAAAGTAACAGACGATGCTGTCAAACACATCGATGACATGACTGCCAATAAAGAAAAAGAACTTTTGGAAGTCTAAAATAAACAGAAAAACTCAGTTGGCATTGCTGGCTGAGTTTTATTCGAAAGAAGGAAATATGAATACAAATCTTGCAAGTTTTATCGTTGGACTCATCATCGATGAAAATGACCGTTTTTACTTTGTGCAAAAGGATGGCCAGACCTATGCGCTTGCCAAGGAAGAAGGTCAGCATACAGTAGGGGATACGGTCAAAGGTTTTGCTTACACGGATATGAAGCAAAAGCTCCGCTTGACCACCTTAGAAGTGACTGCCACTCAGGACCAATTTGGTTGGGGCCGTGTCACAGAAGTTCGTAAGGACTTGGGTGTTTTTGTGGATACAGGCCTTCCTGACAAGGAAATCGTTGTGTCACTCGATATCCTCCCTGAGCTCAAGGAACTATGGCCTAAGAAGGGCGACCAACTCTACATCCGTCTTGAAGTAGACAAGAAAGACCGTATCTGGGGACTTTTGGCCTATCAAGAAGACTTCCAACGTCTGGCTCGTCCTGCCTACAACAACATGCAGAATCAAAACTGGCCAGCCATTGTATACCGCCTCAAGCTGTCAGGAACCTTTGTCTACCTACCAGAGAATAACATGCTTGGTTTTATCCATCCTAGCGAGCGTTACGCAGAACCGCGTTTGGGGCAAGTTCTAGATGCGCGTGTCATTGGTTTCCGTGAAGTGGACCGTACCTTGAACCTCTCCCTCAAACCACGTTCTTTTGAAATGTTGGAAAATGATGCCCAGATGATTTTGACCTACTTGGAAAGCAATGGTGGTTTCATGACCTTGAATGATAAGTCATCTCCAGACGACATCAAGGCAATCTTTGGCATTTCTAAAGGTCAGTTCAAGAAAGCACTCGGTGGCTTGATGAAGGCTGGCAAAATCAAGCAAGACCAGTTTGGTACAGAGTTGATTTAGGGTAGCTTATGAGAAAATCATTTTACACTTGGCTCATGACCGAGCGCAATCCTAAAAGTAACAGTCCTAAAGCCATCTTGGCAGATCTAGCATTTGAAGAGTCAGCCTTCCCAAAACACACAGATGATTTTGATGAGGTCAGTCGCTTTTTGGAAGAACATGCCAGTTTCTCTTTCAATCTAGGAGACTTTGATGCTATCTGGCAAGAATACTTAGAACACTAGACTTTATTCATTGGGTTTGGGCTAGTAATTTATTGATCCCTTTGCTATAATAAAAAGAAATAAACGGATTAGAGAGGTTCTTTATTTGAAGGAACATTCAATAGACATTCAACTGAGTCATCCAGATGACCTGTTTCATCTTTTTGGTTCCAATGAACGCCATCTTCGTTTGATGGAAGAAGAGCTTGATGTGGTGATCCATGCCCGTACGGAGATTGTGCAGGTTTTGGGAGAAGAGACTGCCTGTGAGGAAGCACGTCAGGTTATCCAAGCCTTGATGGTTTTGGTGAATCGAGGAATGACGGTTGGCACGCCAGATGTGGTGACTGCGATTAGCATGGTCAAAAACGATGAAATCGACAAGTTTGTCGCCCTTTACGAAGAAGAAATTATCAAAGACAATACAGGGAAGCCTATTCGTGTCAAAACCTTGGGTCAAAAGCTTTATGTGGACAGTGTCAAACAGCATGATGTGACCTTTGGAATCGGACCAGCAGGGACAGGGAAGACCTTTCTTGCAGTGACCTTGGCAGTGACAGCTCTTAAACGTGGGCAGGTCAAGCGGATTATCCTGACTCGTCCAGCAGTGGAAGCAGGTGAAAGTCTAGGATTTCTTCCGGGTGATCTCAAGGAGAAGGTGGGTCCTTACCTTCGTCCTGTTTACGATGCCTTATATCAGATTCTTGGGAAAGACCAGACGACTCGTCTCATGGAGCGAGAAATTATCGAAATTGCGCCCCTTGCCTACATGCGTGGACGAACCTTGGATGATGCCTTTGTCATTCTAGATGAGGCGCAAAATACGACCATCATGCAGATGAAGATGTTCCTGACTCGTTTAGGCTTTAATTCTAAGATGATTGTCAATGGAGATATCAGTCAGATTGACCTGCCGCGTAATGTCAAGTCGGGTTTGATTGATGCCCAAGAAAAACTCAAGAACATTCACCAAATTGACTTTGTTCATTTTTCAGCCAAGGATGTGGTTCGTCATCCAGTTGTCGCTCAGATTATCCGAGCTTATGAACCAGCACCTGTCAAGAATGAAGAGAGTGAAGAATTAGATCCTCAACCTCTATCTGAAGGATAGTTCTTTTGTACTTAAAGTTATCTCAATACCAAGTATAAATTTGCTTTTTAGATATTTCATTTAATATCCGTATCTTAGTTAGAAACTTTTCAAGTGGTGGAATCCTATGGAATCAATTTTTGTAAAATTTGCCCAGTATCCGTATATAGAAACCGAGCATTTATTGCTTAGATTTCTAACCTTGGATGATGCAGAAGAAATGTTTGACTATGCCTCGGATAAGGATAATACACGTTACACTTTTCTAACCAATCAAAATTTAGAAGAAACCAAAAATAATATTGCTCAGTTCTACTTGGCTAATCCCTTGGGACGTTGGGGAATAGAATTAAAAAGTAATGGTGAATTTATCGGAACTATTGACTTACACAAGATTGATCCTGTTCTTAAGAAGGCAGCTATTGGTTACATTATCAATAAAAAATATTGGAATCAAGGTTTGACGACAGAAGCCAATCGTGCCGTGATTGAGCTGTCTTTTGAGAAGATTAGAATGAACAAGTTGACTGCCCTTCACGACAAAGACAATCCCGCATCAGGCAAGGTCATGGAGAAATCAGGTATGCGTTTTTCCTATGCAGAACCATATGCTTGTATGGACCAGCATGAAGAAGGCCGAATCGTTACAAGAGTTCATTATGTCTTGACCAAGGAAGACTATTTTGCAAATAAATAAGCAGTTGAAAAGAAATTTTCGACTGTTTTTTCTTCCTCTTACGAATAATCTAAGAGAGGAGAAAATATGGAAGTAATTATCGAGAAAATCAAAGAGTATAAAATCATCGTCATTTGTACTGGTCTGGGCTTGCTTGTAGGAGGATTTTTCCTGCTAAAACCAGCTCCACAAATACCTGTTAAAGAGACGAATTTGCAGGCTGAAGTTGTAGCTGTTTCCAAGGATTCATCGACCGAAAAGGAAGTAAAAAAGGAAGAGAAGGACGAATCGGTTGAACGAGATCTAATCACAGTAGATGTGAAGGGTGCTGTCAAATCGCCAGGGATTTATGATTTGCCAGTAGGTAGTCGAGTTAATGATGCAGTGCAGAAAGCAGGTGGCTTGACAGAGCAAGCAGACAGCAAATCGCTCAATCTAGCTCAGAAAGTTAGTGATGAAGCTCTGGTTTACGTTCCAACTAAGGGTGAAGAAGCAGCTAGTCAACAGACTGGTTCTGGAACGGCTTCTTCAACGAGCAAGGAAAAAAAGGTCAATCTCAACAAGGCCAGCCTGGAAGAGCTCAAGCAGGTCAAGGGACTGGGTGGCAAACGAGCTCAAGATATTATCGACCATCGTGAATCAAATGGAAAATTCAAGTCGATGGATGAACTCAAGAAGGTTTCTGGCATTGGTGCTAAAACGATAGAAAAGCTAAAAGACTATGTTACAGTGGATTAAGAATTTCTCTATTCCCCTAATTTACCTTAGTTTTCTGTTGCTTTGGCTTTACTACGCCATTTTCTCATCATCTTATCTCGCACTACTAGGTTTTGTTTTTCTGCTAGTCTGTCTCTTTATCCAATTTCCGTGGAAATCTGCTGGTAAAGTTCTAATAATTTGTGGAATCTTTGGTTTCTGGTTTCTGTTTCAAAATTGGCAACAGAGTCAAGCGAGTCAAAATTTGGCGGATTCTGTTGAAAGGGTACGGATTTTACCAGACACTGTTAAGGTCAATGGTGATAGTCTATCCTTTCGTGGTAAGTCTGATGGACGCATTTTTCAAGTCTATTATAAACTCCAGTCCGAGGAGGAGAAAGAAGCCTTTCAAGCTTTAACCGACCTTCATGAGATAGGACTAGAAGGAAAACTTTCAGAACCAGACGGGCAGAGAAATTTTGGTGGTTTTGACTACCAAGCCTATCTGAAAACTCAAGGGATTTACCAAACATTAACTATCAAAAGAATCCAGTCACTTCAAAAGGTTAGCAGTTGGGATATAGGAGAAAATCTGTCCAGTTTACGTCGAAAGACTGTGGTTTGGATTAAGACGCATTTTCCAGACCCTATGCGCAATTACATGACAGGGCTCTTGTTAGGACATCTGGACACCGACTTTGAGGAGATGAACGGGCTTTATTCTAGTTTAGGAATTATCCACCTCTTTGCCTTGTCGGGTATGCAGGTAGGTTTTTTCATGGACGGATTTAAGAAACTCCTCTTGCGATTGGGCTTGACTCAAGAAAAGTTGAAATGGCTGACTTATCCCTTTTCCCTTATCTATGCAGGGCTGACAGGATTTTCAGCATCAGTTATTCGCAGTCTTTTGCAAAAGTTACTGGCACAACATGGTGTTAAGGGCTTGGATAATTTTGCCTTGACGGTCCTTGTCCTCTTTATCGTCATGCCCAACTTTTTCTTGACAGCAGGAGGAGTCTTGTCCTGCGCTTATGCTTTTATCTTGACCATGACCAGCAAAGAAGGAGAAGGCCTCAAGGCTGTTGCTAGAGAAAGTCTAGTCATTTCCTTGGGAATATTACCCATCCTATCCTTCTATTTTGCAGAATTTCAGCCTTGGTCTATCCTTTTGACCTTTGTCTTTTCCTTTCTTTTTGACTTGGTCTTCTTACCGCTCTTGTCTATCTTATTTGCCCTTTCCTTTCTTCATCCAGTCATTCAGCTGAATTTTATTTTTGAATGGTTGGAGGGAATGATTCGCTTTGTATCACAGGTGGCAAGTAGACCTCTGGTCTTTGGACAACCCAATGCATGGATTTTAATCTTATTGTTAATTTCCTTGGCTTTGGTCTATGATTTGAGGAAAAACATTAAAAGGCTAGCAGTGTTGAGCTTATTGATTACAGGTCTCTTTTTCTTGACCAAGCATCCACTGGAAAATGAAATCACCATGCTGGATGTTGGGCAAGGGGAAAGTATTTTCCTACGGGATGTAACTGGTAAAATCATTCTCATAGATGTGGGTGGCAAGGCAGAGTCTAGTAAGAAAATAGAAAAATGGCAAGAAAAGACGACGACCAGTAATGCCCAGCGAACCTTGATACCCTATCTCAAAAGTCGCGGAGTATCCAAGATTGACCAGCTAATTTTGACCAATACGGACAAGGAATATGTTGGAGATTTGTTGGAGGTGACCAAGGCTTTTCATGTAGGCGAAATTTTAGTGTCAAAAGGCAGTTTGAAACAGAAGCAATTTGTGGCAGAACTACAAGCGACCCAAACAAAAGTTAGAAGTATAACAGCAGGAGAGAACTTGTCAATTTTTGGAAGTCAGTTAGAAGTCCTATCTCCAAGGAAAATTGGAGATGGAGGTTATGAAGATTCCCTGGTTCTGTATGGAAAACTTTTGGATAAGTACTTTCTCTTCACAGGAAATTTGGAGGAAAAAGGAGAGAAGGAATTGCTGAAGCACTATCCAGACTTGAAAGTGGATGTTTTAAAAGCTGGCCAACATGGCTCTAAAAAATCATCAAGTTCAGACTTTCTAGAAAAACTCAAACCAGAGTTTACTCTTATCTCAGTTGGAAAGAACAATCGAGCGAAACTCCCCCATCAGGAAACTTTGACACGACTGGAAACTATCAATAGTAAAGTTTACCGAACTGACCAGCATGGAGCTATACGCTTTAAAGGGTGGAATAGTTGGAAAGTCGAAACGGTTGGTTAATGAGCAGAAACTTTTCAAAAAAATAACTTTTTATCTTGACAAGAGCTAGAAAACTTGGTATCATGTAAAAGTTGAGAAAAGCAGAAGTGAGAGCTTCTCGCCTTGTGACATGAAGTTGCCTGGCCCTACGGATGAAAAGTTTCTAAGAAACGCTATCATAACGTGCGGGCTTGTATATTTACGAGTCCGCTATTGTTTTTCTCTAATAAAACAAAAGAGGTGAAAACCATAGCAAAGCAAGACTTATTCATCAATGATGAGATTCGTGTACGTGAAGTTCGCTTGATTGGTCTTGAAGGAGAACAGCTAGGCATCAAGCCACTCAGTGAAGCGCAAGCTTTGGCTGATAACGCTAATGTTGACCTAGTATTGATTCAACCCCAAGCCAAACCGCCTGTTGCAAAAATTATGGACTACGGTAAGTTCAAGTTTGAGTACCAGAAGAAGCAAAAAGAACAACGTAAAAAACAAAGTGTTGTTACTGTGAAAGAAGTTCGTCTAAGTCCAACTATTGACAAGGGTGACTTTGATACAAAACTTCGCAATGCACGCAAATTCCTTGAAAAAGGAAATAAAGTTAAGGTATCTATTCGCTTTAAGGGTCGTATGATTACCCATAAAGAGATTGGTGCAAAAGTTTTAGCCGAGTTTGCTGAAGCAACTCAAGATATTGCCATCATCGAACAACGTGCTAAAATGGATGGACGTCAAATGTTCATGCAATTGGCGCCAGCGACTGACAAAAAATAATTGTCAGAAAGTTAAATAAAGGAGAAAAAATCATGCCAAAACAAAAAACACACCGCGCATCAGCTAAACGTTTCAAACGTACAGGTTCTGGTGGACTTAAACGTTTCCGTGCTTACACTTCTCACCGTTTCCACGGAAAAACTAAGAAACAACGTCGTCATCTTCGTAAAGCATCTATGGTGCATTCAGGAGATTACAAACGTATCAAAGCAATGCTTACTCGCTTGAAATAATAGCTTGACTGTAAGTAAACAATTCTAGGAAATATTTGGAGGAAATAAAACATGGCACGTGTTAAAGGTGGCGTTGTATCACGCAAACGTCGTAAACGTATTCTTAAATTAGCAAAAGGTTACTATGGAGCTAAACACATCTTGTTCCGTACTGCAAAAGAACAAGTAATGAACTCTTACTACTATGCATACCGTGACCGTCGTCAGAAAAAACGTGACTTCCGCAAATTGTGGATCACTCGTATCAATGCGGCAGCTCGTATGAACGGACTTTCATACTCACAATTGATGCATGGTTTGAAATTGGCTGAGATCGAAGTTAACCGTAAAATGCTTGCTGACTTGGCTGTTAACGATGCAGCAGCTTTCACAGCTCTTGCAGATGCAGCTAAAGCAAAACTTGGTAAATAATAACTGATAAGACTGGAACAGGATTGTCCCAGTCTTTTTGAAAATAAAGGAGAAAAATATGGCTTCAAAAATGCTACACACTTGCTTGCGAGTAGAAAATCTTGAAAAATCAATCGCATTTTATCAAGATGCTTTTGGTTTTAAAGAATTGCGCCGCAAAGATTTTCCAGATCATGCTTTCACCATTGTTTATCTAGGACTTGAAGGTGACGACTATGAGTTGGAGTTGACTTATAACTACGATCACGGTCCTTATGTGGTCGGAGATGGGTTTGCCCACATCGCCCTCAGTACACCTGATCTTGAAGCTCTTCACCAAGAGCACAGTGCAAAAGGCTATGAAGTGACTGAGCCAAATGGTCTACCAGGAACTGTACCAAACTATTATTTTGTCAAAGACCCTGATGGATACAAGGTCGAAGTCATTCGTGAAAAATAATCTCGTGATGTCAAGTAGAATGTTCGTTTTCTACTTGACTTTTTTTAGCTGAAAGAGTATACTAGTAAAAATTTAACCTTTAAGGGGAGTCCAGAGAGACTCACAAGGTGTCAGATAAAAGAAAAGTACAATTTTCTAGAGGAGACTTTTTGAGTGTGCTCTCTTGTCTTGTACGATTTTAACTGAGGCCTTGCAATCGCAAGGTCTTTTCTTTATCTGGTCCCCTTAAAATTTAAGGAGGAAAAGTCATGAATCCCACATGTAAGAAACGCTTGGGTGCCATTCGTTTGGAAACCATGAAGGTGGTTGCACAAGAGGAAATCGCACCAGCAATCTTTGAATTAGTCCTAGAAGGAGAAATGGTTGAAGCCATGCGAGCAGGCCAATTTCTTCACCTGCGTGTGCCTGATGATGCCCATCTCTTGCGCCGTCCTATTTCGATTTCGTCTATCGATAAGGTTAAGAAGCAGTGTCATCTCATTTATCGGATTGAGGGGGCTGGCACAGCTATTTTCTCAACCTTAAGTCAGGGAGACACTCTTGATGTGATGGGGCCTCAGGGGAATGGTTTTGACTTGTCTGACCTAGATGAGCAGAGCCAGGTTCTCCTTGTTGGAGGGGGGATTGGTGTTCCGCCCTTGCTTGAAGTAGCCAAAAAATTGCATGCGCGTGGTGTGAAAGTAGTGACAGTTCTCGGTTTTGCTAATAAGGATGCTGTTATTTTAGAGACGGAATTGGCCCAATATGGGCAGGTCTTTGTAACGACAGATGATGGTTCTTATGGAATCAAGGGGAATGTTTCCGTTGTCATCAATGATTTAGATAGTCAATTTGATGCTGTTTACTCATGTGGGGCACCTGGAATGATGAAGTATATCAACCAAACCTTCTATAACCATCCAAGAGCCTATCTATCTTTGGAATCACGTATGGCTTGTGGGATGGGGGCTTGCTATGCCTGCGTCCTAAAAGTGCCAGAAAGCGAGACGGTCAGCCAACGCGTCTGTGAAGATGGCCCTGTTTTCCGCACAGGAACAGTTGTATTATAAGGAGAAAATCATGACTAGAAATCGTTTACAAGTTTCTCTACCTGGTTTGGATTTGAAAAATCCCATCATTCCAGCATCAGGCTGTTTTGGTTTTGGTCAGGAGTATGCCAAGTACTATGATTTAGACCTTTTAGGTTCTATTATGATCAAGGCGACAACTCTTGAACCACGCTTTGGGAATCCAACTCCAAGGGTGGCAGAAACACCTGCGGGCATGCTCAATGCAATCGGTTTGCAAAATCCTGGTTTAGAAGCTGTTTTAGCTGAAAAGCTACCGTGGTTGGAAAGAGAATATCCAAATCTTCCTATTATTGCCAATGTAGCTGGTTTTTCAAAACAAGAGTATGCAGCTGTTTCTAGTGGTATTTCCAAGGCAGCTAATGTAAAGGCAATTGAGCTCAATATCTCTTGTCCTAACGTAGACCACTGTAATCATGGACTTTTGATTGGTCAAGATCCAGATTTGGCTTATGATGTAGTGAAAGCAGCTGTGGAAGCCTCTGATGTACCAGTTTATGTCAAACTAACTCCTAGTGTGACCGATATCGTTACTGTCGCAAAGGCAGCAGAGGATGCAGGAGCAAGTGGATTAACCATGATTAATACTCTAGTTGGAATGCGCTTTGACCTCAAAACCAGAAAACCAATCTTGGCCAATGGAACAGGTGGAATGTCTGGTCCAGCAGTATTTCCAGTAGCCCTCAAACTCATCCGCCAAGTCGCCCAAACAACAGACCTGCCTATCATTGGAATGGGGGGAGTGGATTCGGCAGAAGCTGCCCTAGAAATGTATCTGGCTGGGGCATCTGCCATCGGAGTTGGAACAGCCAACTTTACCAATCCTTATGCCTGCCCTGACATCATCGAAAATCTGCCAAAGGTTATGGATAAATATGGCATCAGCAGTCTAGAAAATCTACGCAAGGAAGTAAAAGAGTCTCTGAAGTAAACTGCAATCAATCTGTTCTTGATTTTTATTAGTTTGTAATGTTGATTATAGAGAATTTTGATATAATGAAATGGATAAGAACAGAGGAAGTAAATTAATGAAGAAATTGAGATTTATTTTTTTAGCCCTGCTATTTTTCTTAGCCAGACCAGAGAGTGCAATGGCTAGTGATGGTACTTGGCAAGGAAAACAATACCTGAAAGCAGATGGTAGTCCAGTAGCGAATGAGTGGGTTTTTGATGCTCACTATCAATCTTGGTTTTATATAAAAGCAGATGCTAACTATGCTGAAAATGAATGGCTAAAGCAAGGTGACGACTACTTTTACCTCAAATCTGGTGGCTATATGGCCAAATCAGAATGGATAGAAGACAAGGGAGCCTTTTATTATCTTGACCAAAATGGAAAGATGAAGAGAAATGCTTGGGTAGGTGCTTCCTATGTTGGTGCAACAGGGGCCAAAGTAATAGAAGACTGGGTATTTGATTCTCAATACGACGCTTGGTTTTATATCAAAGCAGATGGACAGCACGCAGAGAAAGAATGGCTCCAAATTAAAGGGAAGGATTATTATTTCAAATCCGGTGGTTATTTACTGACAAGTCAGTGGATTGAACAGGCTTATGTGAATGCTAGTGGTGCCAAAGTACAGCAAGGTTGGCTTTTTGACAAACAATACCAGTCTTGGTTTTACATTAAAGAAAATGGAAATCATGCTGATAAAGAATGGATTTTCGAAAATGGTTACTATTATTATCTCAAATCTGGTGGCTATATGGCAGCCAATGAATGGATTTGGGATAAAGAGTCATGGTTTTACCTCAAGTCTGATGGGAAAATGACTGAGAAAGAATGGCTATACGATGCTAAAAGTCAAGCCTGGTACTACTTCAAATCTGGTGGCTACATGGCGAAAAATGAGACAGTAGATGGTTATCAGCTTGGAAGCGATGGTAAATGGCTTGGAGAAAAAGCTACAAATGAAAATGCTGCTTATTATCAAGTAGTACCTGTCACAGCAAATGTTTATAATGCAGATGGTGAAAAACTCTCCTATATATCGCAAGGTAGTGTCGTTTGGCTAGATAAGGATAGAAAAAGTGATGATAAGCGCCTGGCTATTACTATTTCTGGTTTGTCAGGCTATATGAAAACAGAAGATTTACAAGCACTAGATGCTAGTAAGGATTTTATCCCTTATTATGAGAGTGATGGCCACCGTTTTTATCACTATGTGGCTCATAATGCTAGTATCCCAGTAGCTTCTCATCTTTCTGATATGGAAGTAGGCAAGAAATATTATTCGGCAGACGGTCTGCATTTTGATGGTTTTAAGCTTGAGAATCCCTTCCTTTTCAAAGATTTAACAGAGGCTACAAACTACAGTGCTGAAGACTTGGATAAGGTATTTAGTCTGCTAAACATTAACAATAGTCTCTTGGAAAATAAGGGAGCTACCTTTAAGGAATCCGAAGAACATTACCATATCAATGCCCTCTATCTGCTTGCTCATAGTGCTTTAGAAAGTGATTGGGGAAGAAGTAAAATTGCCAAAGATAAGAATAATTTCTTTGGAATTACAGCCTATGATACGACACCTTACCTTTCTGCAAAGACATTTGATGATGTGGATAAGGGAATTTTAGGTGCAACCAAGTGGATTAAGGAAAATTATATCGATAGGGGCAGAACTTTCCTTGGAAATAAGGCTTCTGGTATGAATGTGGAATATGCCTCAGACCCTTATTGGGGCGAGAAAATTGCTAGTGTGATGATGAAAATCAATGAAAAACTAGGTGGCAAAGATTAGTCCTATAATTGGATATGATTTGTGTATAATACTCAATGAAAATCAAAGAGAAAACTAGGAAATTAGCCGCAGGTTGCTTAAAACAGTGTTTTGAGGTTGTAGATAAGACTGACGAAGTCAGTCACATATATACGGCAAGGCGACGTTGACGCGGTTTGAAGAGATTTTCGAAGAGTATAAGCTAAAAATCCTGATTTCAAGTCGAATCAGGATTTTTTCATGGATGCGATTTTTTCGGGGTCTGGTGTGACACGGAGGGTCTTTTGTCCTGTGTAAGTGACAAAGCCGGGTTTTCCACCAGTTGGTTTGTTGAGTTTCTTGACTTCAATCATATCCACCTGAACCAGATTTGACAGGCGCCCTTGAGAGAAGTAGGCGGCTAGTTCTGCTGCGTCTGTCTTGACTTCATCAGATGGGTCAAGATTTCCTGAGATGACAACATGGCTTCCAGGAATATCCTTGGCATGGAACCAAAGTTCCTCCTTGCGGGCCATTTTAAAGGTCAATTCCTCATTTTGCAGGTTGTTGCGTCCAACATAGATGATAGTTTTACCATCACTGGCCAGATACTGTTCTGGTTTTTTGCGTTTCTGGATTTTTTCCCGCTGTCTTCTGCGGATAAAGCCTGTTTGGATCAATTCTTCACGTATTTCAGCGATTTCTTCTAGTCCAGCTTGGTTGAGGACGGTCTCCACACTTTCCAGATAGAGAATAGTTGCCTTGGTTTCCTCAATCAGATCAGTCAAGTATTTGACAGCTTCTTTGAGTTTCTGGTAACGTTTAAAATAGCGTTGGGCATTCTGGTTGGGAGTCAAGGCTTTATCAAGTGCAATCGTAATCGGTTGATTGGTGTAGTAGTTGTCTAGGATAACCTGATCTTGGTCATTAGGAACTTGATGGAGGAAGGTTGTCAGCAATTCTCCTTTTTGACGAAATTCTTCAGCATTGTCAGTCGCCAGTAACTCTTTTTCTTGTTTTTTTAGCTTATGACGATTTTTCTGAAGTTCATTTTCAACACGGCGAATCAGTTCACTGGCTTGTTGTTTGACACGGTCGCGTTCTGCCTTGTCCTTATAGTAGGTGTCCAGCAAGTCAGAAAGGCTGGCAAAAGGCTCTCCCACCTGATTTGCAAAAGGAACTGGACTAAAGGAAGTCTCTGTCAAGCATGGCTTGGTTTCTTGACTGAAAAAGTTACGGAAAGTAGACAGTTTATCACTAACTAGAATGTTTTCCAATTCATTTGCTGTGTCGCGTCCCAGACCTTGAAAGAGGCTTTGAAGGTTTTTAGCTGTCGTTTCCTGTGTTTGCAGGATTTCAAAGAGTTTCTCGTCCTTGATCGTGAAAGGATTGAGAGATTCGGTACTTGGCGGAGCGATATAGGTCGATCCAGGCAACAAGGTGCGGTAGCTATTTTGTGAAAAGCCGACGTGTTTGATTACTTCGAGGATTTTATGACTACTTTTATCAACCAGTAGAATGTTACTGTGTTTACCCATGATTTCGATAATCAAGGTAGCCTGGATATGGTCTCCAATCTCGTTTTTATTGGAAACCGTGATTTCCACAATACGGTCATTTTCCACTTGCTCAATAGACTCAATCAGGGCCCCCTGCAAATACTTTCTCAAAACCATGATAAAGGTGGAAGGTTGGGCTGGATTTTCAAAAGTCGTTTGGGTAAGCTGAATGCGTCCAAAAACTGGATGGGCAGAAAGGAGCAGGCGATGGCTTTGGCGATTGCTGCGGATTTGCAAGACCAATTCTTGTTCAAAAGGCTGATTGATTTTCTGAATGCGACCGTTAAGCAACTCTCTTTGCAATTCCTCAACCATATGGTGTAAAAAAAATCCGTCAAATGACATCGTTCTCTCCTTGTGATTGTATTCCATAGTATTATATCAAAAAGGTAGAATAAAATCATGGAAATGTGGTATAATAAAGCCAAGTAAAGAGAAACGAGAAGCACATGTATATTGAAATGGTAGATGAAACTGGTCAAGTTTCAAAAGAAATGTTGCAACAAACCCAAGAAATTTTGGAATTTGCAGCCCAAAAATTAGGCAAAGAAGACAAGGAGATGGCAGTTACCTTTGTGACCAATGAACGTAGTCATGAACTCAATCTGGAGTACCGTGACACAGACCGTCCGACAGATGTTATCAGCCTTGAATATAAGCCAGAGTTGGAAATTGCCTTTGACGAAGAGGATTTACTTGAAAATCCAGAATTGGCAGAGATGATGTCTGAGTTTGATGCCTATATTGGGGAATTGTTCATCTCTATTGATAAGGCTCATGAGCAGGCCGAGGAATATGGCCACAGTTTTGAGCGTGAGATGGGTTTCTTGGCAGTGCATGGCTTTTTACATATCAACGGCTATGATCACTACACTCCAGAAGAAGAAGCGGAGATGTTCGGTTTACAAGAAGAAATTTTGACAGCCTATGGACTCACAAGACAATAAACGAAAATGGAAAAATCGTGACCTGATATCCAGTTTAGAATTTGCGATTACAGGGATTTTTACTGCTATAAAGGAAGAACGCAATATGAGAAAACATGCAGTGACGGCTTTAGTGGTCATCCTTGCAGGTTTTGTTTTTCAGGTGTCACGAATTGAATGGCTCTTTCTCCTATTGAGCATTTTCTTGGTAGTAGCCTTTGAAATTATCAACTCTGCTATTGAAAATGTAGTGGATTTGGCCAGTCACTATCACTTTTCCATGCTGGCTAAAAATGCCAAGGATATGGCGGCTGGTGCGGTATTAGTGGTCTCTCTTTTCGCAGCCTTAACAGGCGCATTGATTTTTCTCCCACGAATCTGGGATTTATTATTTTAAACAGTAAGAGGAAATTATGACATTTAAATCAGGCTTTGTAGCCATTTTAGGACGTCCCAATGTTGGGAAGTCAACTTTTTTAAATCACGTTATGGGGCAAAAAATTGCCATCATGAGTGACAAGGCGCAGACAACGCGCAACAAAATCATGGGAATTTACACGACTGATAAGGAGCAAATCGTCTTTATCGACACGCCAGGGATTCACAAGCCTAAAACGGCTCTTGGAGATTTCATGGTAGAATCTGCCTACAGCACCCTTCGTGAAGTGGACACTGTTCTCTTCATGGTGCCTGCTGATGAAGCGCGTGGTAAGGGGGACGACATGATTATTGAGCGTCTCAAGGCTGCCAAGGTCCCTGTGATTCTGGTGGTGAACAAGATTGACAAGGTTCATCCAGACCAGCTTTTGTCTCAGATTGATGATTTCCGTAATCAAATGGACTTCAAGGAAATTGTTCCAATCTCAGCCCTTCAGGGGAATAACGTGTCTCGTCTAGTGGATATTTTGAGTGAAAATCTAGACGAAGGTTTCCAGTATTTCCCGTCTGATCAAATCACAGACCATCCAGAACGTTTCTTGGTTTCAGAGATGGTTCGTGAGAAAGTCTTGCACCTAACTCGTGAAGAGATTCCGCACTCAGTTGCTGTAGTAGTTGATTCTATGAAGCGAGATGAAGAGACAGACAAGGTTCATATCCGTGCAACTATCATGGTGGAGCGAGACAGCCAAAAAGGGATTATCATTGGTAAAGGTGGTGCTATGCTTAAGAAAATTGGTAGTATGGCCCGTCGTGATATTGAACTCATGCTAGGAGACAAGGTCTTCCTAGAAACCTGGGTCAAGGTCAAGAAAAATTGGCGTGATAAAAAACTAGATTTGGCTGACTTTGGCTATAATGAAAAAGAATATTAAGTAGAGGTGGGCTCATGCCTGCTTCTTGTTTTTACAGAAGGAGGACGTATGCCTGAATTACCTGAGGTTGAAACGGTTCGTCGTGGCTTAGAAAAATTGATTCTAGGTAAGAAAATTTCGAGAATAGAAATTCGCTATCCCAAGATGATTAAAACGGATTTGGACCAATTTCAAAAGGAAGTGCCTGGTCAAGTTGTTGAGTCCATGGGACGTCGTGGCAAATACTTGCTTTTTTACCTGACAGACAAGGTCTTGATTTCCCATTTGCGGATGGAGGGTAAGTATTTTTACTATCCAGACCAAGTTCCTGAACGTAAGCATGCCCATGTTTTCTTCCAGTTTGAAGACGGTGGCACGCTTGTTTATGAGGATGTGCGCAAGTTTGGTACTATGGAACTGCTTGCACCAGACCTTTTGGATGCCTACTTTATTTCTAAAAAGCTAGGCCCAGAGCCAAAAGAGCAGGATTTTGATTTGCAGGTCTTTCAAGCTGCCCTAGCCAAGTCTAAAAAGCCTATCAAATCCCACCTTTTAGACCAGACCTTGGTAGCTGGCCTTGGCAATATCTATGTGGATGAGGTTATTTGGCGAGCTCAGGTTCATCCAGCAAGACCTTCCCACACTTTGACAGTAGCAGAAGCGACAGCCATTCATGACCAGACCATTGCTGTTTTGGGTCAGGCTGTTGAAAAAGGAGGCTCCACCATTCGGACCTATACCAATGCCTTTGGGGAAGATGGAACCATGCAGGATTTTCATCAGGTCTATGATAAGGCTGGTCAAGAATGTGCACGTTGCGGAACTGTGATTGAGAAAATCCAATTAGGCGGACGAGGCACCCACTTTTGTCCAACTTGTCAAAGGAGGCACTGATGGGAAAAATCATCGGAATTACAGGTGGAATTGCCTCGGGTAAGTCAACTGTGACAAATTTTCTAAGACAGCAAGGTTTTCAAGTGGTGGATGCTGACGCAGTCGTCCACCAGTTACAGAGACCTGGTGGACGACTGTTCGAAGCTCTAGTCCAGCATTTTGGTCAAGAAATCATTCTAGAAAATGGAGAACTCAATCGCCCTCTCCTAGCTAGTCTCATCTTTTCAAATCCTGAGGAACTAGAATGGTCTAAGCGAATCCAAGGAGAGATTATTCGTGAAGAGTTGGCTACTTTGAGAGACCAGTTGGCTCAGACAGAAGCTATCTTTTTTATGGATATTCCCTTGCTTTTTGAGCAGGACTATGCCTCTTGGTTTAATGAGACTTGGTTGGTCTATGTGGACCGAGATGTCCAAGTAGAACGTTTAATGAAAAGAGACAAGTTGTCCAAAGTTGAGGCTGAATCTCGTCTGGCAGCCCAGTGGCCTTTAGAGAAAAAGAAAGATTTGGCTAGTCATGTTTTAGATAACAATGGAAATCTGGAACAGCTTCTTACTCAGGTGAGTATACTTCTTGAGGGAGGTAGCCAAGATGACAGAGATTAACTGGAAGGATAATTTGCGCATTGCCTGGTTTGGTAATTTTCTGACTGGAGCCAGTATTTCTTTGGTTGTGCCCTTTATGCCCATTTTTGTGGAAAATCTAGGTGTTGGGAGTGAGCAAGCTGCTTTTTATGCAGGCTTAGCTATTTCTGTATCTGCTATTTCCGCGGCGCTCTTTTCTCCTATCTGGGGAACCCTTGCTGACAAATACGGCCGAAAACCCATGATGATTCGGGCAGGTCTTGCCATGACTATCACTATGGGAGGCTTGGCCTTTGTGCCAAATATCTATTGGTTAATCTTTCTTCGTTTATTAAACGGTGTATTTGCAGGATTTGTTCCCAATGCAACGGCCTTGATAGCCAGTCAGGTTCCCAAGGAGAAATCAGGCTCTGCCTTAGGTACTTTGTCTACAGGCGTAGTTGCAGGCACTCTAACTGGTCCCTTTATCGGTGGCTTTATTGCAGAATTATTTGGCATTCGTACTGTCTTTTTACTGGTGGGTAGTTTTCTATTTTTAGCTGCTCTTTTGACTATTTGCTTTATCAAGGAAGATTTTCAACCAGTAGCCAAGGAAAAGGCCATCCCAACAAAGGAATTGTTTACCTCAGTTAAATATCCCTATCTCTTGGTCAACCTCTTTCTGACCAGTTTTGTCATCCAATTTTCAGCCCAATCAATCGGCCCTATCTTAGCTCTTTATGTGCGCGACTTAGGCCAGACAGAGAATCTTCTCTTTGTATCTGGTTTGATTGTATCCAGTATGGGCTTTTCCAGTATGATGAGTGCAGGAGTCATGGGAAAGCTAGGTGACAAGGTAGGCAATCATCGCCTCTTGGTTGTAGCCCAGTTTTATTCAGTCATTATCTATCTCCTCTGTGCCAATGCCTCTAGCCCCCTTCAACTAGGACTCTATCGTTTCCTCTTTGGTTTGGGGACAGGTGCCTTGATTCCTGGGGTCAATGCCCTTCTCAGCAAAATGACTCCCAAAGCCGGTATTTCGAGGGTCTTTGCCTTTAATCAGGTATTCTTTTATCTGGGAGGTGTCGTTGGTCCCATGGCAGGTTCTGCAGTAGCAGGACAATTTGGCTACCATGCTGTCTTTTATGCGACAAGCCTTTGTGTTGCCTTTAGTTGTCTCTTTAACCTGCTTCAATTTCGAACATTATTAAAAGTAAAGGAAATCTAGTGCGAGTAAAAATTAATCTCAAATGCTCCTCTTGTGGCAGTATCAATTACCTAACCAGTAAAAATTCAAAAACCCATCCAGACAGGATCGAGGTTTTAAAGTATTGTCCCAAGGAAAGAAAAGTAACCCTACATCTTGAATCTAAGTAGATTTTATGGTAAAATAATAGGGATTTTAAGGAGTTTGATATGTATAACCTATTATTAACCATTTTATTAGTATTATCTGTTGTGATTGTGATTGCGATTTTCATGCAACCAACCAAAAACCAATCTAGCAATGTATTTGATGCCAGCTCAGGTGATTTGTTTGAACGCAGTAAAGCACGCGGTTTTGAAGCTGTAATGCAGCGTTTGACAGGGATTTTAGTCTTTTTCTGGCTAGCCATTGCCTTAGCATTGACGGTATTATCAAGTAGATAAGAAAATAATGGGCAGGACTAGGTCTTTGCCTCTTTTTATTTTTAAAGGATGTTTGAGAAGGTTTTACAGTAAAAGAAAATTAAAAAATCTAGAAAGAAAATATGAAAGATAGAATAAAAGAATATTTGCAAGACAAGGGAAAGGTAACTGTCAATGATTTGGCTCAGGCTTTGGGAAAAGACGGATCCAAAGATTTTCGTGAGTTGATTAAAACCTTGTCCCTAATGGAAAGAAAGCACCAGATTCGCTTTGAAGAAGATGGGAGTCTGACCTTGGAAGCCAAGAAAAAACATGAGATTACTCTCAAGGGGATTTTTCATGCCCATAAAAATGGCTTTGGTTTTGTTAGTCTAGAAGGGGAAGAGGACGACCTTTTTGTAGGAAAAAATGATGTCAACTATGCTATTGATGGTGATACCGTTGAGGTCGTCATCAAGAAAGTCGCTGACCGCAACAAGGGAACAGCAGCGGAAGCCAAAATCATCGATATCCTAGAACACAGTTTGACAACCGTTGTCGGTCAAATCGTACTAGATCAGGAAAAACCTAAGTATGCAGGTTACATCCGTTCGAAAAACCAGAAAATCAGCCAACCGATTTATGTTAAGAAACCTGCCCTTAAACTAGAAGGAACAGAAGTTCTTAAGGTCTTTATCGACAAATACCCAAGCAAGAAACATGATTTCTTTGTCGCTAGTGTCCTCGATGTGGTGGGGCATTCAACGGATGTCGGGATTGATGTTCTTGAGGTCTTGGAATCAATGGACATTGTATCCGAGTTCCCAGAAGCTGTTGTCAAGGAAGCAGAAAGTGTGCCGGATGCTCCGTCTCAAAAGGATATGGAAGGTCGTCTGGATCTAAGAGTTGAGATTACCTTTACCATTGATGGTGCTGATGCCAAGGACTTGGATGATGCGGTGCATATCAAGGCTCTGAAAAATGGCAATCTGGAGCTTGGGGTTCACATCGCAGATGTTTCCTATTATGTGACAGAAGGTTCTGCCCTTGATAAGGAAGCACTTAATCGTGCGACTTCTGTTTATGTGACAGACCGTGTGGTGCCAATGCTTCCAGAACGACTGTCAAATGGAATCTGCTCTCTCAATCCCCAAGTGGACCGCCTGACCCAGTCTGCCATTATGGAGATTGATAAACATGGTCGCGTGGTCAACTACACTATTACACAAACAGTTATCAAGACAAGCTTCCGTATGACCTATAGTGATGTCAATGATATCCTAGCTGGCGACGAGGAAAAGAGACAAGAGTATCAGAAAATTGTTCCTAGTATCGAACTTATGGCCAAGCTCCATGAAATTTTAGAAAACATGCGTGTGAAACGTGGTGCTCTCAATTTCGATACCAATGAAGCCAAGATTTTAGTGGATAAACAAGGTAAGCCTGTTGATATTGTTCTTCGTCAGCGTGGTGTTGCCGAGCGCATGATTGAGTCCTTTATGTTGATGGCCAATGAAACAGTTGCCGAGCATTTCAGCAAGCTGGATTTGCCTTTCATCTATCGAATTCACGAGGAGCCTAAGGCTGAAAAAGTTCAGAAGTTTATTGATTATGCTTCGAGTTTTGGCTTGCGCATTTATGGGACTGCCAGTGAGATTAGCCAGGAGGCGCTTCAAGATATCATGCGTACTGTTGAGGGAGAACCCTATGCGGACGTATTGTCCATGATGCTTCTTCGCTCCATGCAGCAGGCTCGCTATTCAGAGCACAATCACGGTCACTATGGTCTAGCGGCTGATTATTACACTCACTTCACCAGTCCAATTCGCCGTTATCCCGACCTCCTTGTCCACCGTATGATTCGTGACTACGGACATTCTAAGGAAATAGCAGAGCATTTTGAGCAAGTGATTCCAGAGATTGCGACCCAGTCTTCCAATCGTGAGCGTCGTGCCATCGAGGCGGAGCGTGAAGTCGAAGCTATGAAAAAGGCTGAGTACATGGAAGAATGCGTTGGTGAAGAGTATGATGCGGTTGTGTCCAGTATCGTCAAATTTGGTCTCTTTGTTGAATTGCCAAACACGGTTGAAGGCTTGATTCATATCACTAATTTACCCGAATTTTATCATTTCAACGAGCGTGATTTGACTCTTCGTGGGGAGAAATCAGGAACAACCTTCCGTGTAGGTCAGCAGATTCGCATTCGCGTTGAACGAGCCGACAAGATGACGGGTGAGATTGATTTCTCTTACATTCCAAGTGAGTTTGATGTGATTGAAAAAGGCTTGAAAGAGTCTAGTCGTAGTGACAGAGGGCGTGGTTCAAGTCGTCGTTCAGATAAGAAGGAAGACAAGAGAAAATCAGGACGCTCAAATGATAAGCGCAAGCATTCACAAAAAGACAAGAAGAAAAAAGGTAAGAAACCTTTTTACAAGGAAGTAGCTAAGAAAGGAGCCAAGCATGGCAAAGGGCGAGGGAAAGGTCGTCGCACAAAATAAAAAGGCGCGCCACGACTATACAATCGTAGATACGCTAGAGGCAGGAATGGTCCTGACTGGAACTGAAATCAAGAGTGTGCGAGCTGCTCGAATCAATCTCAAGGATGGCTTTGCCCAAGTAAAAAATGGGGAGGTTTGGTTGAGCAATGTTCATATCGCGCCTTACGAAGAGGGCAATATCTGGAACCAGGAACCTGAACGCCGTCGTAAACTCCTGCTCCATAAGAAGCAAATACAAAAGTTGGAACAAGAGACCAAAGGGACAGGAATGACCCTTGTTCCCCTTAAGGTCTATATCAAAGATGGCTATGCCAAGCTCCTTTTAGGTCTAGCTAAAGGAAAGCATGACTATGACAAACGGGAGTCTATCAAGCGACGGGAGCAAAACCGCGACATCGCGCGTGTCATGAAAGCAGTCAACCAGCGATAAAAAGAGGAATGAAAATGGAAAAACTAGTTGCCTATAAACGTATGCCCTTGTGGAATAAAGAAACTATGCCTGAAGCTGTTCAGCAGAAACACAATACCAAGGTTGGAACTTGGGGCAAGATTACTGTTTTAAAAGGAACTCTCAAGTTTGTTGAGTTGACCGAAGAAGGGGAAGTTCTAGCTGAACACCTCTTTGAAGCAGGTGCAGACAATCCCATGGCGCAACCGCAAGCCTGGCACCGAGTAGAAGCTGTCACAGATGATGTAGAATGGTACTTGGAATTTTATTGTAAACCTGAGGACTATTTCCCTAAGAAATACAATACTAATCCTGTTCATTCAGAAGTTCTGGAAGCTATGCAGACAGTAAAACCAGGGAAAGCTTTGGATTTGGGCTGTGGTCAGGGGCGCAATTCTCTTTTTCTAGCCCAGCAAGGATTTGATGTGACAGCTGTTGATCAAAATGAATTGGCCCTTGAAATCTTACAAAGCATTGTGGAGCAGGAAGATTTGGACATGCCTGTTGGTCTTTACGATATCAATTCAGCTAGCATTGGGCAAGACTATGATTTCATCATATCGACAGTTGTTTTGATGTTTCTGCAAGCAGATCGCATTCCTGCAATTATCAAAAACATGCAGGAGAAAACCACTGTTGGTGGCTATAATCTTATCGTTTGTGCCATGGATACGGAGAATTATCCTTGCTCAGTGAACTTCCCATTTACTTTTAAGGAAGGGGAACTGGCAGACTATTATAAGGACTGGGAATTGGTTAAGTACAATGAAAATCCAGGCCATCTTCACCGTCGCGATGAGAATGGCAATCGTATTCAACTACGCTTTGCGACCATGCTAGCTAAGAAAATAAAGTAAATAAGAATGAAGATCTGGAAATTTCCGGATCTTTAAAAAAATGCTAAATGTTATAAAAAAATAATATTTCTGACAATATAATTTTTATTCCAAGAAACTCTATAATAATAGAATAAAATCACTTTTATGCGTATATATATATATACGCATAAAAGACTGTAATGGATTAAAAAATATGAAATAGGAGTTATTGTAATTATTAGAGTAAAAGTGTATTATAAGATGTGATACAAATATTTATTTTGGAGGAAATTAGATGTTTCATAAGGGTAAATACGATCGTGAAAAGCAATTACGTTTTTCTATTCGTAAGGTCAGCTTTGGTGCAGCTAGTGTCGCAGTAGCTGCATTGTTCATGTTTTTAGGAAATGGAGCAGTATCTGCTGCGGAGCAAGGGGGGCCTTCAACTAATGGGGAGACTCAAGCACTGCAACCTAAAGATCAGAATGCCCAGAATGGGACCTACGAAGGGAACACAGTAACCACTAATCCTGCTGCAACAGTAGAGACAAATACTCAACCTTCAACAGTTGAAAAAAGTCCTTCTCCAGAATCAGCACCTCAGAAGGTGGAGACTCTAGATAAGAAAGAATTAACAGATTTAATCAGAGAAATTGATGGAAAGTTTGCTAAAGGAACATATTCTACTAAGACAGAAGAAAGCGCTAACAACCTTAGATCTGTCTTAGAAGAAGCAAGAACAGTTTTGAGTAATGCAAAAACACAAGCAGAATTATCACAAGCACATGCAAACTTAATTGTAGCAACAACAAAATTACAAACAAAAGCAGAAGAGAAAAAAGAAGCACCAGCAGTTGATACTACAAATGGAAAAGCTACTGTAGGCATTAAAGCAACAAATACTGAAAAAACTTCAGAATCTAATTCGATTGCAAACTCAGGTTCTAGAGATGAACGTAATGGGAAAGTCTTGGATACAAATAACCCATTCCGTACGGATGCAGCTACAACGGATACAGATCCTACTGCGAATCAAACGTATACAGCACCTGCGGCAGATGCTAATTTAGAAACTTTAACTAAAAAACTTAAAACATTACGTAACTATATTGAGAATAACAAGAAAGTCCAAGATATGGATACTTTAGGGAATGAAAAAGGAGTTGCAGCTGGAAGCGTTGCTGAAATTACTGAATTTGGTGGCTGGAAAGCAGTAAATCAAGAAGATGGTAGTGCAGGGAAATTTGCTATAGCTAAAGCAACTGATAAAGGGGTATTTCCAGTTGAAACTATGAATATATTAGGAAGTGCAGCTAAAGCGTATGTTGGAGAACAGTCATTTGATAGAACTAGTAAGTATATGTTGTTTTTATCAGAAGTAAGAACGCAAGCAACAAAAACAAAGGAAGCGTATGATAATTCTGCATGGAGTGATAATGATGGAACATTTGGAAAGCATACTTCGAAAGCAGTTAAAGGATATAATGGAATTGAGAAAACTTTTAAAGTTTATTCTTCAGATAAAAACACTAAGGTAAATTTAGATTTTAAAACGGGTTTTAGTGGGCACCTAGATCATTCAGACGGAAGTAGTAGAGCTAATTATAAGGTAGAAGTTTTTAGTATTGATAGTAATAATTCGGAAACAAAAGTATATGAAGCTACATTCGATCCGTCAGTAGCTAAAGATAATGATGAGATGAAGATCACTCCTGCAAAAGATAGTACTTCAAGAGGGCAGTCGTTTAATATACCAAAAAACAATAAAGAGGCCGCTTTAGAAGAGTTTGCAAAGGATGTTTACAAACCTTATGCTACAGGTGGAACTTTTACTGCTAAAAATATTAATTTACCAGCAGGCTCTCAATCGTATAAAGTGAGAATTAGTTCCGCTGAAAATGGTAAATTGGGACTTGATTATCATTCAAACTATAAAGCCTACGCTTTACCAGTAACTGGTCTAGACTTCAATATTGATCAAGATACTGGTGCAATCGCTAAAGATTTATTATCTCGTATTTATGATAAGTTAAAAGCAACCGAAACAGCAGATACAGATGGAAAAACAAATGAAACAAAAGCTGCGTATTTAGCTGAATTAGAAAATATTAAGACACTTGTAACAAGTACGGAAGTTAAGAAAACAGCAGAATATAAAGAAGCTCTAGAATCTATCTTATCGAAGCAATTGGCATTAAAAGTTGATAAAACAGGTTTAACAGATTCTAAAACTTTACTGGATGGTTTAGTGAATGAAGATCCAACACCAGGGAAGACTCAGGATACTGCGGCCGCTTATAATGCTGCAAAACAAGAAGCAGTTAAAGCTATTGAAGCAGCAAAAACTGTTATTGATAATGAAAATGCTACTGTAGCTCAAGTTAGAGAAGCATTGGCAACTGTTAATGCTAAAAAACAAACATTAGAAACAGCGAAACAAGCTTTAATCGAAGCTGCAACAGCAGAAGAAAAAGCTAAATTAAAAGCTGATGCAGATTCATTAGTAAAAGCTGATACAACTGGAAAAACACCAAAAAGTATTGAAGCTTATAATACAAAATACGAAGCGATAAAAGCACAATTAGAAGCTGCCAAAACAGAAGCTGCTGCAGTATTAGCAAAAGAAAATAATGCATCTAAAGCAGAAGTTCAAGAAGCTCAAACGAAAGTAGATGCTGCAAAAGCAGAGTTAACCAAAGCTGCAGAATTATTAGTCAATAAAGCTGATAAAACAGAGTTAACACAAGCAAAAGAAGCGTTAAGCACTTTAGCAACAGAAGCAGATCCAACAACAGGAAAAACTGCAGATAGTGCAAAAGCCTATAACGATGCGAAAACAGATGCACAAGAAGCAATTAAAACCGCAGAAACAGTAATTAATGACGAAAACGCAACTCCAGAACAAGTGACAGCAGCTTTAAACAAAGTAAACGAGAAAAAAACAGCTTTACAACAAGCTAAAGATGGTTTAATTGAAGCAGCAACAGTAGAAGAAAAAGCTAAATTAAAATCAGACGCAGATTTATTAACAAAAGCTGATGAAACAGGTAAAACACCAGATAGTATCGCAGTATATGAAAGAAAATATGAAGAATTAAAAGATCAATTAGAAGTAGCAAAAGCGGAAGCAGACAAAGTTTTAGCAAAAGGCAATAATGCAACAAAAGAGGAAGTTAAAGCCGCTCAAGCAAAAGTAGATGCAGTGAAAACGGAATTAGAAACTGCTAAAAATCTTCTTGTAGAAGCTGCAACTACAGAAGAAAAAACAAAATTAAAAACAGACTCTGATGCATTGAAAAAAGCTGATACAACTGGGAAAACAGCAGATAGTATTAAAGCATATGAAGCAGAATTTGAAAAATTAAAAGATCAATTAGAAGTAGCAAAAGCGGAAGCAGACAAAGTTTTAGCAAAAGGAAACAATGCAACAAAAGAGGAAGTTAAAGCTGCTCAAGAAAAAGTGGATGCAGCAAAAACAGCTTTAGATAAAGCAGCAGAATCATTGAAAGATCTTGATAGAGATGCTGCTAAAAAAGAAATTGCAGATGCCGCTAAAAAAGCCACGGATGCTATTGAAGCTAGTACTAGCTTAACGCTAGAACAAAAGGCGGAAGAAAAAGCAAAAGTAGCTAAAGAAGCAAAAGATGCAACAGATGCTATTGATAATGCAACAACTGAAGAGGGTATCAACTCTGCAAAAGATAATGGAAAATTAGCTATTGAAAAAGAAGCAGCAATTACAGCAATCAATGCTGAAAAAGCAGCGAAAGAACAAGAAATCGATAATAATTCTAAGTTATCCGATGAAGAAAAAGCAGCGGCCAAAGCAGAGGTAGCCAAAGCAGCTACCGAAGCAGTAGAAGCCATTAAAAAAGCAGATACACAAGCCACAGTAGAAGCAGCCCAAGCCAAAGGAGAAACAGCAATCAAAGCAGTGAATCCAGTCGGCAAAGAAAAAGCCTTGGAAGCAATTAAAGCGACAAAAGAAGCTAAGTTGTCCGAAATTGATAAGAATACTAGCTTATCCGATGACGAAAAAGCCGCATCCAAAGCAGAAGTAGCCAAGGTAGCAATTGAAGCAGTAGAAGCCATCCAAAAAGCAGCAACGCAAGAAGCTGTAAATACAGCTCAATCAAAAGGCGAAACAGCGATTAAAGCAGTGAATCCAGTCGGCAAAGAAAAAGCGTTAGATGCGATTCAAAAAGCTGCAGAAGAAAAAATTGCAGAAATCGATAAGAATGCTAAATTATCAGCTGAAGAAAAAGCAGCATCCAAAGCAGAAGTAGCTAAGGCAGCAATTGAAGCAGTAGAAGCCATCCAAAAAGCAACAACGCAAGAAGCTGTAAATGAAGTTCAAGCCAAAGGCGAAACAGCAATCAAAGCAGTAAATCCAATCGGCAAAGAAAAAGCGTTAGATGCGATTCAAAAAGCTGCAGAGGAAAAAATTGCAGAAATCGATAAGAATGCTAAATTATCATCAGAAGAAAAAGCCGCAGCCAAAGCAGAGGTAGCCAAAGCAGCTACCGAAGCAGTAGAAGCCATTAAAAAA
>NZ_JVLX01000057.1:0-1083 GCF_001070815.1 Streptococcus pseudopneumoniae
AGTATCTTCTTTATCTTCAGCGATTACATTACCTTCTGTGTCAACATAGTGAACTACTACGTCTCCAGTTACTTCTTTGTAAACGTATGTTACTGTTTTAGTTTCTCCAGCTACTACTGTACCTGTTTCGTCACCTTTAGTTGATGCTGGTACTAGTTCATATACTTTTCCTTCTGCAGTTGTAATACGGTTTGGTTTCATTCCATTATCAGAAGTGTCGTATGCTGAGCCAGGTCTTCCATCAACAGTATCTTTAGCACCTGAAGCTACATTAGCACCAGCTGGATCAACACCTACTAATGGAGTTCCATCTTCTGTTTGATAGTTAACGACTACTTGTCCTGCTTTTTCGTAAACATAAGTTACTTCTGTTGTACCTTCTACTACGTCTCCAGTTTCTTTAGAACCGTCTTTAAGTGCTTTAGCTGTTAGGTAATATTTAACACCGTCTTTAGTAATTTCATCTTTTTTGTGGTCTGTTGTATCGTATTTAACGTTTAGAGAAGCATCTGTTTCGTCTTTTTCGTCTTCAGCGATTACGTTACCTTCAGTATCTTCATACTTAACGACTACGTTACCTTTTACTTCTTTATACACGTATGTTACTTCTACAGTATCTCCAGCTACTACTTTACCAGTTTCATTTCCGATTGTAGAAGCAGGTACTAATTCGTATACTTTTCCTTCTGCAGTTTTAATACGGTTTGGTTTCATTCCGTTATCAGATGTGTTGTATTCTGTTCCTGGTCTACCATCTGTTGTATCATTATTAGTTTCAGGGACATTATTTCCTTCTGGATCTGTTCCTGATATTGGATTACCTTCTTGATCTGTATAATGAACTACTACTGATCCGGCTTTTTCATAGACATAGGTTACTTCTGTAGTTCCTTCTACAACAAGACCTTCTTCTGGTTTAGAATCATCTTTAAGAGCTTTTTCTGTTAAGTAGTACACAGTTCCGTCTTTTTCGATTTTCTCTGGTTTGTTGTCAGTTGTGTCGTATTTAGCGTTTAGAGAAGCACCTTTAGTATCTTCTTTATCTTCAGCGATTACATTACCTTCTGTGTCAACATAGTGAAC